>JAEZHQ010000171.1 GCA_023416455.1 Pseudomonadota bacterium
TCTGCTCGGCAAAGCGTTCCGCCTGGGCCAGCGCCAGCTTGCGGTCATAGGCGCCGTTGGCGTCCACATAGAGGTCGGTGGCGGGGCCGAGCGCCCGGCGCGCCAGCGCCACGCGCGCCACGTCGCGCGCCACGTCGCGGCCGATCTTCATCTTGACCGCGGGCAGCCCGTCCCGCGCCCAGCCGGTGAGCTGTTCGATCAGGCGTTCGTCGGAATAGGAGGTGAAACCCCCGCTGCCGTAGGCCGGCGTGCCGTCGCGGGCGCGGCCCAGCAGGTCGGCGACGGAACGGCCGAGCAGCCGGCCTTTCAGGTCCCACAGGGCCGCGTCCACGGCCGACACCGCCATGGCCGCGATGCCCGGCCGGCCCAGGTTGCGCACGGCTTGGGTCATGGCGATCCAGGCGCGGTTGGTGTCGAATGCGTCGAGGCCGCGCAGGCGTTGCGCCAGCGTCCCGGCGATCAGCCGCGCCGTGGCCTCGTCCGCATAGCCGTAGCCGAGCCCCGTCCGCCCGCCGCCCTCCACTGTGACGACGACGAGCGTCGTGTGGTCCCAGTCGAGCGTGCCGTCGGCTTCGGGCTGGTCGGTCGGGATGCGGTACGTCTCGGCGCCGATCCGGCCGATGGGTGCTTCCGGGTGCATGGTCCACCCCCTTCCAGGATCGTGCGATCCATGACAGGCCAACTCCCCGGCGGCACCTCGGTTCCACTATGGTCAGTGCCGCTCAAGGCGATGAAAAAGCGCATGCAGGGTGCAGCATGGGCCGGGGCGGAAAGACCCGCCTTGCATGGTGCCATGCGTCCTCCTTCCAGCCGCAAATGTGTCCGGCAACGGGAAACCGGCTCACCTCGGTCCGGGGATCACGCCTTGACGGACAGTTGCGATGCGACGTCCCCCTCCGTGCCAATGAAGGTGGGACACCCGCCTCCCTGAAGTTTAAGCTCGAGGGCGTAGGAAACTCATTGCGTGGTCATGCCCGACAAGACGCCCTGAACCGCTCCGGGTGAACCGCGCCGAGTTTTTTGGGAAGCCCGATTGACTGAGTTGCGCCCATTGGCGCGCCCCCACGCCGCGTATCCCCGTCCTATTGCGTATCGGGCGTGACCAGAACGACCGAAGGGACGTGGGTGCGGTAGCGTTTGACGTCGCGGGTCAGCAGCGACAGGCCGAGAACGGCGGCGTGGGCGCCGATAAGGAAATCCGGGAGCACGCCCATACGGGCACCGCCGGCCACCCGGTAGCGGCGTCCAGCTGCCGGATCGACCAATCCGCCCGGACCGGATCGTCCGTGGCGACGTCGAGGAGCACGTTGGTGTCGATCAAGGTCATGCGCGGATCGGTTTGGGAATGGTGACCTGTCCCTTGGTGGTGAGGGTCGTGGCCATGGCCGCCGGCATGGGGTAGCGCCCAATGGACCAGCGGCGTTGCCACATCGACCGACAATCCCGGTCAGCACCGCCCCCGCTGACCGGCGAGCCGGGTCAAGGTGCCCCGCCGTGGCACGGTTGTCCGGCCGGGTGATCGCGACCGTCCCGTCCTCATCGAAGCGCTCGAAGTGTCCGCCGCCCGATCCGTTTCGGCCGGGATGCGCAGCATCTCCGCCGCCGTGAAGGTCCGGCGTTTCGGACGGGGCGACAGTTCCGGCGAGACGGCCGCAGGCGCAGCAACAACCCGCGGCTTCTCACCGATGTCAGGGACGGCGCCAGCTCCGGCGGCTGGCAAGGGCGTCTTGTTGGGCATGACCACGCAATGAGGCACCGCGGTTCAGAAACGCCCTTCCCGCCCTGTGGGCACGACCAAGCCGCCCGTCGCCGTGTCGTTGCGAGTCAGGTAGTCGGTCGCGGCAAGAGAGAACAGAATGCCCAGCCAGAACAGGCCGGCGGCTGCCGCGACCCGGGTTGGAAGCGGGCTACGGAAGAGCTTCATGAAGGTGGTGACAACCAGGGCAGCCTTCACCGCGGCAATCCCCAGTGCGACAACGACGTTGAACGTCCCCAGCGGCACGTAGGCCAGCCCCAGTGTGAGGGCGGCCAGCGCCAGCAGCGCCAACCAGGTCAGCACCAGCGGCTGCGGGGGCCGGCCCAATCCCGAGTCCGCATCCCTCATGGGCCGCTCCTCCCCATCAAGTAGATCAGCGCGTACAGGAAAATCCACACGAGGTCTACGAAGTGCCAATAGAGGCCAGTGACCTCCACCGGCGTGTAATAGCGTGCGGAAAAGGCATTCCTCCAGGCCCGCACCGCCATCACGGCGACCAGCCCGATCCCGATGGTGACGTGCAGGCCGTGCACCCCGGTCAGCATGAAATAGAGAAAGTAGAACAGCGCCACGGCGTGGGCGTTCGGGCCGTCCTTGTGGAAATTCAGGCCGGGAACCAGCCCCTCCTCCCACTCCTTGTAGTATTCCAACCCCTTCAGCCCGAGGAACAGCAGACCGAGCAGAGCCGTGGCGCCCAACAGCAGCGTCATCGCCCGCCGCCGGTCGCGCTCCGCCGCGTGGACCGCCCAGGCCATGGTGAAGCTGCTGGTCAGCAGCACCACCGTGTTGATCGTACCGATCACCACCTTGGTCTCCCGCCCGGCCTCGGCAAAGCCCTGCGGGAAGGTGGCGCGGCCGTAAGTGTAGGCGAACAGCATGCCGCCGAAGAACAGCACCTCCGTCGCCAGGAAGACCCACATGCCGAAGACGGCCACGTCCGCCTGCTGGCGGGCGGTGGCGTATTGCGGTTCCAGATGCCGGCGGTCCAGCGGGGTCTCAGACATCCTGCGGCTCCGGTTCGGGGTGGTACTGGTAAGGCGGCCGGGTGACGGTCGGCGTCACGTCGAAATTGTGTGGCGGCGGCGGGGAGGTGGTCCGCCACTCCAGCCCGGTCGCCGCCCAGGGATTGGCCCCCGCCCTCGGACCCCGCCGCAGCGACCAGCCGAGGTAGAACAGCGGCAGCACATAGCCGACCGCCAGGATCGAGGCGCCGGCCGACGACAGCACGTTCCAGATCTGGAACTCCGGCGGGTAGGCGACGTAGCGCCGCTGCATGCCGAGATAGCCCAGGATGAACTGCGGGAAGAAGGTCAGATTGAAGCCGAAGAAGATCAGGATGGCGGCGATGCGCGCCCACCATTCCGGGTACAGCCGCCCGGTGATCTTCGGCCACCAGTAATGCAAGCCGCCGAAATAGGCGCTGACCATGCCGCCGACCATGATGTAGTGGAAATGCGCCACGACGAAGTAGGTGTCGGTGACGTGCACGTCGAAAGCGAGGTTGGCGACGAACAGCCCGGTCAGCCCCCCGATGGTGAACAGCCCGATGAAGCCCAGCGCGTAGAGCATCGGCGCGTCGAAGCTGATCCAGCCCTTGTGCAGCGTGGCCGTCCAGTTGAACACCTTGATGGCCGACGGCACGGCGATGATGTAGCTGAGCAGCGAGAAGACCAGCCCGGCGTAGAGCGACATGCCGGCCACGAACATATGGTGGGCCCAGACGAAGAAGCCGATGCCGGCAATGGCGATGCTGGACCAGACCACGAACTTGTAGCCGAACAGCGGCTTGCGGGCGAAGCAGGGCACGATCTCGCTGATCACGCCGAAGCCCGGCAGGATCATGATGTAGACTGCGGGGTGGCTGTAGAACCAGAACAGATGCTGGAACAGCAGCGGGTCGCCGCCCAGCGCCGGATCGAAGATGCCGACGCGCAGCAGCCGCTCCACCGCCACCAGCGCAAGCGTGATCGCCAGAACCGGTGTGGCCAGCACGAGGATCAGCGCGGTGGCGTAGTTCGACCAGCAGAAGACCGGCAGCCGGTACCAGGTCAACCCCGGCGCGCGCAGCCGGTGGATGGTGACGATGAAGTTCAGCCCGGTCAGGATCGATGAAAACCCCGACACGAACACCGCTGCGAGCACCAGCACGACGTAGCTGTTGGAATACATCGACGAAAAGGGCGTGTAGAAGGTCCAGCCCGTATCCACTCCACCGGCGAAGATGGCGACCAGCCCCAGCGTGCCTGCGGTCACGAACAGGTACCAGCTGAGCAGGTTCAGGCGCGGAAAGGCCATGTCCTTCGCCCCGATCATCAGCGGGATCAGGAAGTTGCCGAGCGTCGTGGGAATGGACGGGATCAGGAAGAACCACACCATGACGATGCCGTGCATCGTGAACAGCCGGTTGTAGATGTCCGGCTGGAACAGCCCTGACGGCGTTACGAGGTTGAGGCGGATCAGCGTCGCCGCCGCCCCGCCCACGAAGAAGAACAGGGTGATGGAGATGGTGTAGAGGATGGCGATCCGCTTGTGGTCCTTGGTCAGGAGCCAGGAGCGCAGCGTGAAGCCCTCCGCCGTCAGATAGCTGGCCTGGGCGCGGGCGGGCTCGTCCGCCTTTCCGGTGACGGTCGCGGCGGTCATCGGGCGGGCCTCTTCACGGTTCCGAGCGATTTGATGTAGGCGACGAGCTTCAGCAGGTCGTCCTCGCCGATCTGCCCGGCGAAGGAAGGCATGACCGCCGGATAGCCGGCCGCCACCTGCGCCTTGGGCATGAGGATGGAATCGCGGATGTAGCGATCGTCGGCGATCACCGTTCCTCCGCTCGCCAGCGGCACCGGGCGACCGAACAGCCCTTCCAGGGGCGGCGCGTGCACCGTGCTGGCGGCACCATGGCAGCCACTGCAGCCGTATTGGCGGAACAGCGCGGCTCCCTCCTGAGCCAGCGTCTCTCCGCTGCCCTGCCCGTCCAGCCAGCGCTGGAAGTCCCCGGTCTCCATCACCGTGACGGTGCCGCCCATGTGGGAGTGCTCCGTGCCGCAAAACTCGGCGCAGAACAGGTGGTACTCGCCGACCTCGGTCGGGATGAACCACAGGACCTCGTAGCGGCCGGGCACCGCGTCCTGCCGGATGCGGAAGGCGGGGATGGCGAAGTCGTGGATCACGTCCTCCGACGACAGGACCAGCCGCACCGGCCGCCCGACCGGCACGTGCAAGGCGTCGATCTCCTTTTGGCCGCCGGGATGCTCGACCTTCCACATCCACTGTTTGCCGACGACATAGATGTCTGTGGCATCGGCCGGCGGATGGTGCAGCGCGATGTAGAGGTTGGCGCCCCAGGCATAGAGCCCCAGGAAGAGAACGAAGGTTGCCGCCGTCCAGGCGACCTCCACCCGCCAGGTCTTGCGCATCCGGTTGCCGCGCTCGGCGCTGCTGCCCTTCCGGTAGCGCACGCAAAAGGCTATCATCAGCCCGAAGACCAGCAACAGGATGAAGACGCTGGTCGCGACCAGCGCGGCGAACAGCCAGTTCATCTCGCCCGCGTGGGCCGAGGCGGTGGCCGGCAGGAACGGGACGCTTCCTTCCATGGCCGATCACAGCCTCCCCGCCGGGCGCGCCGCCCGCAGGATCACGAGGCCGAGCCCCACCATCGACAGCGCGCCAACCCCCTTCATCAGATACGCAACGGACAGGCTGTATTTCCCCTGCACCGGATCGTAGGCGTAGCAGAGCAGCAGCAGATGGTCGGCGACCGACGCGACCGCCCCCGTCGACGCTTCCACAAGCCCCAGCCGCACATCCATCGGATCGTAGCCGACGCCAAGGATGTAGCGCGACACCACCCCGTCCGGCGTCAGCAGCACCACGCCGGCGGGATGCGCGAACTGCCCGATCGCCGGGTCGAAGCGGAAGGAAAAGCCCACGGCGTCGGCGAGGCGGCGCACCGACGCCTCTTCCCCCGTCAGGAAATGCACCGCGCCGGCGAAGGCCGGGTCGCGGTCGAAGTGCCTGGCCTTCAGCGCCGCCGCGTCGGCGGACGTCTCCGCCGGGTCGATGCTGATGGCCAGCACGCCGTAATCGCGTCCCGGCGTCAGCGGAACCTTGGCGAGCGCCCCCGCCAGGTCGCCCAGCACCACCCCGCACAGGGTCGTGCAGTGGAAATAATCGAACACCAGCACCAGCGGCGTGTTCGCCCCGAACAGGTCGCCGGTCCGCACCGCCCGGCCCTGCTCGTCCATCAGCACCACGTCCGCGGGCAGGTGGGCTCCGGGATGCTGCGCGAAGGCCAGATCGCCAAAGGACGAGGGCAGCAGCGTCGACGGCGCGGCCTGCGCCGCCCCGGCCAGCAGCGTCGCGAAGGCAGCAAGCGTTCGGAACAGCGTCCTCATCGCCCCTCCCCTGGCCAATCGGTTATGGGCCAATCGGATATGGGCCAATCGGGAATGCCGCGCTCGGCGAGGCGGCGCATGGCGTCGTCGATGGGCACACGCGCGATGCCAGCCCGCTGGTCGACCCAGCCGTAGCTGTGCAGGCGCCTTTCCGCCTCCGCGCGGTAGGCGCGCATGTCGGTCACCGGTGAGATCTGGAGCCGCGGCTCCGGCATCGGCGTCGCGAGCTGCTTCGGCTGGTCCTGCACCGCGTGCGGGAAGATCAGCCTCAGCGTGACGACCACCACGACGATCAGCGACACGGCGATCCCGGCCAGCAGACCGATGACCCAGAGCGGCGCGTCGGACGTCTCCACCCGCGTGCCGGGGTTGCGCGGCTCCTCCGGCGGGGGGCGGTGGCCGCCCCGACGCCGCGCCGTCAACCGCCACGCGCCGAACAGCAGGGCTGCAGCCTGCCCAGCAAGGCGCTTGGCCGGTCCCGGCGGCCGACCGATGCGGGCCACATCATCCATGGCGGGCCTCCCCCACCAGTTCGGCGGCGTGCTGCGGTGCCTCGCGAACCGTCTGGTTCCGGATGGCCTCCAGCCGCCATAGGAACAGGGCGGTCCACAAGCCGCCCATCGCCAGCGCCGCGGCGGGGGCGAACCACGTCCAGCCGCCCGGCATTCCCGGCAGCACCAGCCACCATCCTTCCAGCAGATGCGAAGCCAGGAGCAGGACACAAACCGATGCAAGCCCCCATCGGTTGCGCTTCACCGGCCACCAGATCAAGGCAAGGAACGGCAGGGCGCCCTGCCCGAAGGCACCAAGGACCGCCACCCAGCCCCAGCCGCCGGCCAGCCGCGGGATGTACCAGGCGATTTCCTTGGGCAGGTCCTCCTCCCAGATGATCAGGAACTGCATGAAGGACAGGTAGAACCACAACAGAATTGCGGCGAGCAGCAGGCTCCCCAGGTCCATGCGATCCCCCTCCCCTCCCGCCGAGCCGGTGATGACGGCGGTCAGGGTCGCCAGGGCGAGCGCGGCGAGCAGGTGTCCGCTGATCACCACCATCCCGTACACGCTGGAGCCCCAGTCCGGCTCGATCGACATGGTCCAGTCGAAGGCCGCCAGCGTCGCCGTCGGTCCCAGAAGGATCAGCCCCACCACGGCGAGCGGCACCGGCACCGCGGGCGCCCGCCACGCCGCCACCAGCGCCAGAACGCTCCACAGGGCGACGAAGACCAACCCGCGCCCGATGAAGAAAGGGGCGTTCAGGTAGAACAGGTTCTTGAGATGCACGGCCTCCTCCGGCCGCGCCCAGGGATAGATCCGCGGCAGGGCCAGCAGGATCGGCAGCAGGCAGAGCGCCAGCATCGGCATGGTCGTGGCGGCTGCCCGCAGCGCGTGGCGCGCCGCATGCCCCCAGCGCCCGCCGGTGAGGTCGTGCGCCAGAAGCAGCATCATCGCGCCGAGCGGCAGCCCGACCCAGAAGGCGAAGGCCCCCAGCCAGCCGCGCAGGACCGCGCCGGCATCGAACACCAGCCCGCCCGTGCACAGGACCAGCCCGACGCCCCCCACGAGAAGCGATGCCGCCCGCCCGCTCACTTCAACCCTCGCCGGATCCCGTCAGGCAGCGAGGCCGCGGCGACCCGCTGGCTGTCCTGAAGCGCGCGGATGTAGGCGGCGATGGCCCAGCGGTCGTCCGACGACACGCGGTCGGCGTAGCTGTACATCACGCCGTAGCCCTGGGTCATGACGTCGTAGAAATGCCGCGTCGGGGCCTGCCGCAGCCGGTCGATATGGAAGGAGGGGGGCGAGGGAAAGCCGCGTTGCACGATCATCCCGTCCCCGTCACCCGTGAAGCCATGACAAGGGCTGCAATAGATGTCGAACCGCTCGTGCCCACGGGCCAGAAGCGCCGGCGTCAGCGCCGGCGCCGGGCGGGGCGCATCCTCCCGCGCGATGGCGTCGGGGGGCGGGACCGGTGGCCAGATCTTACGGTCGGGCAGCGTGCTCGCCGGTCGCCATGTCTTGTCGCGCGGTTGGCTGGCCATGTTGTCGCATGCCCCGAGAGCCAGAAGGGCGAGCGTGGCCAGCGCCATGGATCGCCGGGTCACGACGGCACCTCCTCGATCCGCAGGCCGTCGAAACGCGCGAGGACCCGTTCCAGCCGTTCCCGGTCGATGCTGGCCTCGCGCAGGTCCACCCGGATCAGAAACCGGTCCTGCGAGGCGCGATCCATGTCCGGCACCTCAAACACCGGGTCGTAGAGCCGCGGCAGGCGGCACAGCGCGAAGAAGGCCAGCGTGCCGACCACCAGCATGGACAGGGCGGCCATTTCGAAGGTCGTGGTGCTGAAGGCCGGCCAGCTGTTCAGCGGACGCCCTCCAATGTTCAGCGGGTAGTCCACGGCCATCCCGTAATATTGGAGAGCAAAGCCGCCGGCCGCCCCCATCACCCCAGCCGCGACGATGATCAACGGCAGCGCGCGGGCGCGCCGGCGCAGCACATCGTCCACCCCCTCCACCGCAAGAGGGCTGTAGACCTCCAGCCGCGCGAACCCGGCCTCGCGCAGGCGGCGCAGTGCGTCCAGCATCACATCGGGGCTGTCGAAGACGGCAAGCACGCTGCTCATTCCGCGGCCTCCTTCTCCTTGCGCCTTTTGTGCAGCAGTTCACGCATCTCAAACATCGAGACCATCGGAGCGAAGCGCAGCAGCAGGAAAAATCCGGTCAGGAACAGCCCGACGGAACCGGCCAGCGTCGCCCAATCCCAAAAGGTCGGCAGGAAGACGAACCAACTCGATTCGCTGTTGTTGCGATGCAGGCCGGACACGACGATGACATAGCGCTCGATCCACATGCCGGCGACCACGCCGGCCGCGATCAGGAACAGCAGCGGCCGGTTCAGCCGCACCGCACGGAACCAGAGGAGTTGGGGAACGGCGCTGTTCAGCAGGATCTTCGCCCAGTACCAGGGCGCGTAGTAGCCGCCGAGTTCCGCCAGCACGACGTCGATCTCGTGCCGCTCTCCGCGGTAGAAGGGCATGAAGATCTCCAGCAGGTAGGAATAGCTCAGCAGCAGGCTGGTGGTCAGCAGCAGCCGGGCCAGCACGTCGATGTGGCGCAGCGTGATCACGCCGGGGAGAGCGAAGGCCCGGCGCAGCGGAATCACCAGCATCAGCACGACCGCGAAGCCGGAGAACGCCGCGCCGAAGACGAAATAGGGCGGCAGCTGCGTTTCGTGCCAACCCGGCGTCAGGCCGCCCGCGAAGTCCAGCCCGACGACGCTGTGGATGGAGACGACCAGGGGGGCCATCAGCGCCGCCAGCACGAGATAGAGCGTCTTGAACTCCCGCCAGTGCCGCGACGATCCCTGCCAGCCGAGCGCCAGAATGCCGTACAGCACGCGCTGCCAGCGCCGCGTCGCGCGGTCGCGCAGCGTCGCCAGATCGGGGATCAGCCCGACGTACCAGAAGATCACCGACCCCATCACATAGGCCAGGATGGCAACGAAATCCCAATGCAGCGGGCTGCGGAACTGCGGCCACAGCGCCATGGTGTTGGGATACGGAAACAGCCAGTAGAAATACCACCAGCGCCCCAGATGAATGATCGGCATGATGCCGGCGCAGGCGACGCAGACGACTGTCATGGACTCCGCGATGCGGCTGGTGGCGCTGCGCCATTCCGAGCGGGTCAGGAAGAACAGGGCGGAGATGAGTGTCCCGCCGCTTGCCATGCCGACCCACCAGACGTAGTTGGCGATGGCGAAGCCCCACGCGACCGGCCAGTCGATCCCCCAGATGCCCACGCCCTGCACGAACAGCCAGGCGAGCGCCACCACGAACAGGCCCAGCAACGCCACCGACAGCCCAAAGCCGATCCCCCACCAGAGTGGCGTCGGCGCCTCCAGCACAAGGTCGCTGACGTGGCCGGTGACGGACATCGGCGTCACGTCCGGCCGCACGACCCG
The DNA here is from genome assembly GCA_023416455.1 of Pseudomonadota bacterium. Classification (GTDB taxonomy): domain Bacteria; phylum Pseudomonadota; class Alphaproteobacteria; order Azospirillales; family Azospirillaceae; genus Azospirillum. The sequence goes on from JAEZHQ010000171.1 coordinate 10,099, forward strand.
TTCGACCTCCCGTTCCGTCTCGTCGGCGGTCAGCGTCACGCTTCAGGCCTCCTGGATGTCGGGGTTCGGGTTGCGCAGCCGGGCCTGGTAGCTGGTGCGCGGGCGCGTGTTCAGTTCGGTCAGGACCCCGTAGTCGAGCGGACTGGCCTTGCGCTTACGGACCGCGCTGTCCGGGTCGTTGGCGTCGCCGAAGACGATGGCCTCCGCGGGGCAGGCCTGCTGGCAGGCGGTCTTCACCTCCCCGTCGCGGATGGGGCGGTCCTCGCGGTCCGCTGTGATGCGGGCTTCGCGGATGCGCTGGATGCAGTAGGTGCACTTCTCCATCACCCCGCGTGCGCGGACCGACACCTCGGGGTTCCAGGACATCGCCAGCCGCGGGTCGTCCCGGGAGTAGTTGAAGTAGTTGAAGCGCCGGACTTTGTAGGGGCAGTTGTTGGAGCAGAAGCGCGTGCCGACGCAGCGGTTGTAGACCATCACGTTCAGCCCGTCCGTGTCGTGGACGGTCGCACCAACCGGGCAAACGACCTCGCAGGGCGCCTTCTCGCAATGCATGCAGGCCATGGGCTGGAAGAAGGTCTCCTCCGGCGCCTGCGGCTCGCCGGTGTACCAGGTGTCGATGCGGATCCAGTGCATCTGCCGGTTCCGCAGCACCTCCTCCTTGCCGACGATGGCGATGTTGTTCTCCGCTTGGCAGGCGGCGGTGCAGGCGCCGCAGCCGATGCAGGCGTTGAGGTTGATCGCCATGGCCCAGGCGTTGCGCGGATAGTCCCAGGCCGGGTAGAGGGAATGATCCGGTTCCGGCCGCTGCGCGAAGTGCGGGTTCTCCCGGAATTCGTCGAGCGTCCCGGCGCGAACCACCTCCGGCGATTCGATCATTTGATGGTGTTGCGTTACGGCGAGCGGGTGGGTCCCACCGGTCTTGCGCAGGTCGAGCGCCGTTCGCCAGAGCGCAGCCCGCGGGCGGAGCCGGTAGGCGTCGAACCCCACCCCCTTGCCAATCCGCCCCGCCACGCTGCGGCCAAAGCCGAAGGGCACGGTGACGCAATCCGGCGCATGCCCCGGCAGAACCCAAACCGGTGCCCGCACCTCGCCCACCGCGGTCTTCAGTTCCACCATGTCCCCGTTCTTGAGATCGAGCCGCTCCGCGGTGGCCGGCGCGATCAGCGCCGCGTTGTCCCAGGTCAGGGTTGTGAAGGGTCGGGGAAGCTCCTGAAGCCAGCCGTTGTTCGCATACCGTCCATCGCGCAGCCACGGGTCGGATCGGAACAGCGCCGCCAGCCCCGCGGTCCCCGGAGGGACGGCGGGAGACGGCAAACGCCCCGCGAGATCGCCGGCCACGGCGACCGTGACGGGGGCCGCGGCGGTCGCCGCCACCACACCCACACGGACGGATTCCGTCCAAAAGGCGTCGGCGTCCGCCTCTCCACGCTCTTTTGCGGTTCGCTGCCACTGGTCGCGGACGATGCCATGGCCATTCGGGCGCGGTTCGCCGCCCAGCACCGCCAGCAGCTCGTGCGGCGACCAGCCAGCCCACAAGGGCTGAAGCTGCGGCTGGATGATCGTGACCGTGCCGTCGAAAGCCCGCGCGTCGCTCCACCGTTCGAACACGTGCGCTTCCGGTACGTGCCAGGTGCTGAGCATCGCCGTCTCGTCCACATGCGTGCCGAGATGCACGGACAGCGGCACCCGTCCCAGCGCCTCTGCAAAATCCAGGTCGGCGGGTGCTGTGAAGACTGGGTTGGTGTCCAGCATCAGCAGCGTGTCCACCGCCCCGGCGCGCATGTCGCCCACCAGCGCCGCCAGCGCATCCGCGTGGTCCACCGGATCGGCCTCCACCGGGTCGATGTGGGTGACGGTCTGCCCCGGCGCGCCGATCGCCGCGTTGATGGCGTGGGTCAGGGCATGGACCACCGGTGGCTGCTCCGGCCCGGCGTGGACCAGGGCCGCACCCCGGTGCCGTTCGAGGTCGCGGGCCACCGCCGCAACCCAACCCGGCTCCGGCCCTTTCCACTCCGACGGGCCGGCGCCAAGCTCGGCGGCCAGCGCGCGCACAACCTGCTCGATCTCCCCTGGGCGCGCGACGAAGCGGTGGTCGGCGCGGGCTCCGGCCAGGGTTGGCGCGCTTTCAACGGCGTAGAGGCGGCTCATGCCGTCAGGGTTGCCCTCCTCCGGAGCACGGCGGCGACGCGCGAAGTCGCGGGCGTAACGCAGATGGCCGGGCGCGGACCCCAGGACGTCGCTTTCGATGGCAAGGATGACGTCAGCCTTGTCCACATGCAGGACCGCATCGACCGGCCTCCCGAAGGCAAGCGTCGCACCGGCCCGGACGTTATCCCGCCCGTCCGCTTCCCACCGGTGCCATCGCATGTCCGGAAAGCGCTGTTTCAGCGCCTGCATCTGCGCGGCGAGCGTTGGCGAGGTGACGGCGCCGGTCAGAATGCGCAGCCCCTGCCCGCGCCTCGCCGCCAGAAGGTCGGCTCGCGCCGTCAGCGCGGTTGCGAAGGCATCGGCTCCGGCTATGCGCCCTTTGGTCAGCACGCTCTGCGACCGGTCGGGATCGTAGAGGTCGAGGATGCTCGCCTGGATGATGGGGTCGAGCGCGCCGAGGCTCGCGGGGTGGGCCGGGTTGCCCTCCACCTTGACCGGCCGGCCCATCTGGTGGACGACCAGCACGCCGTCGGCGTAGCCCCCCCGCACCACCGCGGTCGCGAAGCTGCGCGGCACGCCGGGGATCAAGCCGGGCGGCACCGCCACATAAGGGATCGCCACGTCCGGGGCGGTGGTCGGCCCACAAGCGGCGAGCCCACCGAGCGCCAGGGATGCGCCCATCAGTTCCAGCAGGCGCCGCCGGTCGAGCGTCGCTTCCGCCAGGGCGTGAAGCCCGGGGAATTCCTGCTGCAACAGGGCCGTCACCTCCGGATCGCGCGACAGTTCGCCCAGGCTGCGCCACAGCGCACGGCCCCGCTTGCCCGCCAGCCGGCGGGCGATCGACGCGCGATCGGTCGTCGGATTTCCGCTCATCGGTGGCACACCGAGCAGTCGGCCAGGGTTTCGGGGTGGATGTTATACCGGGCCAGCAGTTGCTCGCCGGACGGTGTGTCCGGCGTCCGCTTCCAATCGGGATTGAAGACCTCCTCGCGCGGGCGCAGGTTCGGGGCGGGATCACGGTGGCAGCCCAGGCACCAGCTCATTTGCAGGTTCGCCCCCTTCCAGGTCAGCGGCATCGTGTCGATGGGGCCGTGGCAGGTGGTGCAGCCCACCCCCTTGGCGACATGGATGCTGTGGTTGAAGAACACGTAGTCCGGCAACACGTTGATCCGATTCCAGCGAATGGGCTCCCCCTGGGCCAGGCTTTGGCGCACCGGCTCCAGAACCTTGGCGCTGGTCCAGATCTGCGAATGGCAGGTCATGCAGACATGCGTTGGCGGCAGGCCGGCGTTGGCCGACACCTCCACCGAGGTGTGGCAATAGCGGCAGTCGAGACCCAGACCGCTGACGTGGTGCTCGTGGCTGAAGGGAACAGGTTGGGGTTGCACAAACCCTTTTTTCGTGTAGTCCGCGACCCTGGGGAAAATCCACCCCGCGCCGACCAGGGTGATTGCCCCGGCCACGGCCGTGCACAGCACCAGTTCCGTAACAAGATTGGCGGTGGAACCAAACACGGTCGGCATAGGGTCGGGTCCCGGAAAGGTGAATGGCGCGGCTTATGAAATCATTTCGCTCGAACCAAGTCCGCCCACTTGGCCCGGTTCCTCCGGTCTTGTCTTATTGAGATCGACTCCCTTGGCATTTCCACTTGCACTGGCCATACAGTTTCTCCAGTCATACAGACTTCAGCAGGAAGAAAGGACCGGCATGGAGGGACGAGGCACCGGTGCGGGTGCGACGGGCGCATACCGTCCCGTGGCCACGGGCTTACCGAGAGGTCTCCACGGTATGCCAACTAATTCTCTGGCGAATCGTTCAACCGTCTCTGCGGCTCAAGAGATATACGTCACCCGGCCAAGCGCCGGCGAAAGGTTGTCTCGCCTCTTCGCCTGTACAGCGCCATCATCCGAAATGGCTACTGCGGCAACTGATCAGAATCCGTTCATGGATATCAGTCAAACTCTCACAATCATGATGAGCCAGTCACAGGAGATGCCTCACAACGCGCCGCGGCCCGCAAGCGTTTGGATGCGGTCAGCCGTGCGACAGGCAATGGCCTGAATGGTCAGGGATGGGTTGACACCACCGACCGTCGGGAAGACCGAGCCGTCGCAGATCCACAAGTTGGGAATGTCCCAGCTTCGGCAGTCGGCGTTGACGACGCTGGAGGCCGGATCGCTGCCCATGCGGGCCGTCCCGTTCAGGTGGCAGGTGTCGTCCCGCTCCTCCCAGACATCGGTCGCCCCGGCGGCTTCCAGCGCCTGCCCCATGAAGCCGAGCGCGTGGCGGATCATCCGCTTGTCGTTGTCGCAGAAGGAATAGGTGACGCGGGCGACCGGCAGGCCGTAGCGGTCGGTTTCGTCGGCCAGCGTCACGCGGTTGCGCTCCTGCGGCAGGCATTCCCCGACCATCTTCAGCCCGACCTGGTGGTTGTACCGCTCCATCTGCTGCTTCAGCGCCTCGCCCCACAGGCTGCGCGACCCGGCCAGCGTGCGCGCCCAGACGATGGGCAGCGGCCCCTGGCTCATGTAGCAATAGCCGCCGAAGAAGTCCTTCCCCTCGTCGGCGTAGTTCCAGTGCTCGGTCACGGCGAGCGATGGGGGCGCCTTGTAGGACCGGACCTCCTCCGCCATGCAGCCCCAGACCGCTTGGTTGAGCTGCACCATCAGGTTGCGACCGACCAGGCCGGAGCTGTTGGCGAGCCCGTCCGGAAAGCGGTCGGTCGCCGAATTGAGGAGCAGGCGCGGCGTCTCGATGGCGTAGCCGGCCACCACCACGTTGCGCGCCTTTTGGAACCGCCATTGCCCGTCGCGATGGTAATGCACCCCGGTGGCGAGGCCGGCCCGGTCGATCTCGATGCGGTCGACCATGGCGAGGTCGCGGATCTCCGCCCCCGCGGCCAGGGCGCGGGGAAGCCAGGTGTTGAGCACGCTCTGCTTGGCGTTGGTCGAGCAGCCCGACGTGCAGAAGCCCCGGTAGACGCAGGGCGGCGCCTTGCCGTGCGGCGAGGAGAGTGTGGCGATGGGGGTCGGCGCCCAATCGATGCCGAGCGCCTTCGCCCCCTTCGCCAGGACCAGGGCGGCGGCGTTCAGCTCATGCGGCCGGCGCGGGTAGCGCGGGCGCTTCGGCCCCCAGGGATAGGAGAGCGGCCCGGAGATCTGCAGCGTGCGCTCGACCTCCTCGTAATAGCGCCACATTTCCCGCCAGTCGATCGGCCAGTCGGCGCCGTAGCCGAGCGCGCTGCGCGACCGGAACCACTCCGGCCGGAAGCGCAGCGACACCATGGCGTAATGCACCGTGCTGCCGCCGACCGAACGGCCGCTGTTGTTGTCGCCGAGCTTCAGCGGATCGTCGCCGTCGCACAGCCGGTCCTCGGTCCAGAACAGCTTCCTCTGCTCCGTCTCGTCGGAGGCGAAATCCTCCAGCGGCCGCCAATAGGGGCCAGCGTCGAAGGCCACGACGGAAAAGCCGGCCTCCGCCAGCTTGCAGGCCAGCGTCCCGCCGCCGGCGCCGGTGCCGACAATGGCGAAGTCCACCGCGTCCGCCTCGGCATACTCCCGCATCGGGACCCAGCCGCCCTCGCGGAAGACGTCGGGCGCCCGGCCGTTCCTGGCGCGCGGGGTCTCCATGGGATCATCGGACATCCGGTCACCCGACACGGCGGTTCTCCTCCAACGCCACCGCCTCGCGGCCCGGCTTGGCCTCGCTGGCTTCCCAGGGGTCGCGCCGGTCGAAGCCCAAGCGGACATAGCCGCGCGGGCTGGCCGGCCCGCCGAAGCCAATCTCGTTCCAGGCGGTGGGGTGGCTGTAATAGGCCTCCAGAAGGTCGGGGAGCAGCCGTGAGGCGAAGAAGAGGCGGCTCGGCATGCCCTCCCAGGCGGGATCCTCCAGGCGTCCCTCCTGCATGGCGCGCAGCAGGGCGTCCTGTTGGTCGGGACCCAGCTCGTGGAACGGGTGGCCGTGCGCGTGATGGCACTCCGCGTCCAGCGCCCCGAGGCCGCGCCGCCACGCCTCGGCGATCGGCGGCAGCCGGACGTCGCGGTGACCGTCGCGGCGATCCTCTTGCAGACGCCGGTCGAGCAGGGCGGCGACCGGCACCGGGGCCGCGCATTCCGGCGCCTGCGGCACGATGCGGTCGCACACCGCCCTCAGCGTCCGCCACGCCGCGTCGTCGAACGCTCGGTGGGCCTCGGGCTCGACCGCCAGCCGCCGATCGATCACCGCGCGGGTCTTGTCGTTCCAGGACGCCCCATCCCGCTTGGCGAGCACGTCGTAGCCGGGATAACGGCCGGAGGTCGAGTCATTGGGCATGGCGCCGGTCCTCCTCCAGCGAAAGCGTCGCCAGTCCGGCGAGCGCCAGGGCGGTGTAGCTTGGCGGGGCGGGCAGGGGCGGCCCGTTCAGGATGTTCTGCGACCAGTTCCGCCAGCCGCCCATGTTTCGATGGATGCCGAAGGCGTGGAAGCCGACGCCAAGGAACCCGAGCCCGGCCGTGGCGCGCAGCCCCCAGCGCGCCGCCGTGGTCGGTCGGCCGGTCCCCGACAGCACCGTGCCGGCCAGCAGCGCCGCGCCCACCGGCGGCACGACCATCGGCAGGTACATGGCCGGATCGTGGAAAGCGCCGCGGAAATGCAGCAGCCCGGTTTCCGCGACGGTGCCCAGGATGCCGAGCGAAACCAGGGCCGCCAGGGCGTCGGGTCCTGGCACGCCGAGCACGCGCGGTGCCTCGCCCGGCCGGGTGTGGCGGACCCGTTCGGCGAAGAAGCCCAACAGGCCGGCCAGGGCGATGGCCGATGGGGCGCCGATGGGCGCGCCGTAGAACAGGTTCAGCCACGACAGCCCGCCTGGCCGCTTGGTGACGTTGAACAGGTGAAATCCGGTGCCGGCCATGCCGGTCAGGATGGCGCCGCCGTAGGTGATCCCGCGCGCGGCGTGTGCCCGCGGGCGGTTGTCGAGCGCCCCGAACAGGCTGACCCCGATGACCGCCGAGGACACGGCAAGCGGCGTGAACATGGCCGGGTTGTGGAATGACCCGCGGTAATGCTCGACCGCACTATCGGCCAGCACCGCCAGCCCGAGAAGGGCAGCGCTACGGTTCAGGGCCTGGGCGACGCGCAGGGTGACCGACGGCGGACCCGCCGGCTTTGGCTGTGGTCGCGCACGCCGCCGCAGCGCCAGCACCGCTCCGGTCGCCAGCACCGCCAAGCCGGCCACGGCCCACTCATGCTGCCCCCTGGCACGCACCGCGCCGCCGCGCGCCGGGCGCCCGGGGCGATGACCGGGGCGTCCGGGAGCGGATGTCGCGGTGCGCGTCATTTCATCCATCGCCATCGCTATTTCCCTCCGCCATTTCGCGTGCACCCTCAGCCGCCCTTCAGTCCCGCCTGCCCGTCGGGAGCACGCTCGCCGCGACCTCCGCCGCGGTGTCCTTGAGCATGTCCCACACCTCCGGATCGCCCTTGGCGAGGGTCGCCATCATGGCGGCGGCGTTCTTCAGCGTGATGTGCGGCGGCAGCGGCGGCACGTTCGGGTCGGTGTAGGCTTCGATCAGGACCGGGCCGCGGGTCGCAAGCGCCTCATCCCACACGCGGCCGACATCGTCGGGCTTGTCGACGAACAGCCCTTTGAAGCCAAGCAGCCCGGCGTAGCGGGCATAGGGCATGTCCGGCAGTTGCTGCGACGCCTCGAACTTCGGATCGCCGGATTGCGCGCGCATCTCCCAGGTCACCTGGTTGAGGTCGCGGTTGTTCAGCACCAGCACGACGAAGCGCGGGTCGGCCCAGGTCTTCCAGTATTTCGACACGGTGATCAGGCCGTTTAGTCCATTCATCTGCATCGCGCCGTCACCGACGATGGCCAGCACCGGCCGGTCGGGATAGGCGAACTTGGCCGCGAGCGCATAGGGTATGCCCGGCCCCATCGTCGCCAAGCCGCCGCTGAGGCTCGCCTTCATGCCACGGCGGATCTTGAGGTCGCGGGCGTACCAGTTGGTGCCCGAGCCGGTGTCGCAGCCGATGATCACGTCCGCCGGCAGGCGCGGCGACAGTTCCCAGAAGACGCGTTGCGGGTTGAGCGGGACGGCCTCGGTCATGGCGCGCGCTTCGAGCGCCCGCCACCACTCCTTCACGCCGTCCTCAATCCTCAGCCGCCAGGTGCGGTCCGGCTTGCGCTGCAACAGCGGAATCAGAGCGCGCAGCGTGTCAGCGCTGTCGCCGACCAGGTTGACCTCCATAGGGTAGCGGATGCTCAGCATCTTCGGGTCGATGTCGATTTGCACGCCGCGCGCCTGCCCCTCCTTGGGCAGGAACTCCGAATAGGGGAAGCCGGAGCCCACCATCAGCAGCGTGTCGCAGTTCATCATCATGTCCCAACTCGGCTTTGTGCCGAGCAGGCCGATGGAGCCGGTGACGAAGGGCAGGTCGTCGGGCACCGCCGCCTTGCCGAGCAGCGCCTTGGCGATGCCGGCGCCGAGGATGTCGGCCACCTCGATCACCGCGTCGGTGGCGTGCAGCGCCCCGGCGCCGACGAGGATCGCGACCTTCGAGCCGGCGTTCAGCGCGTCGGCGGCGCGGCGCAGGTCCTCGTCGGCCGGGCGCACCACCGGGGGCGAATAGCCGAGGCCGGAATGGATGGTGCCATGGGCGCGTGGCGGCGTTTCCACCGCGTCCATCTCCTGAACGTCCTTGGGCAGGATGATGCAGGTAACCGTGCGTTCCGCCCTGGCGATGCGCACCGCGCGGTCGACCAGATGGCGCACCTGGGCCGGCGTGGCCGCCATGTGGACGTAGTCGCCGGCCACATCCTTGAACAAGGAGATCAGGTCGACCTCCTGCTGGTAGTGGCCGCCGAGCGCCGTCAGTGCCTGCTGGCCGACGATGGCGAGCACCGGCTGGTGGTCGAGCTTGGCGTCGTACAGGCCGTTCAGCAGGTGGATGGCGCCAGGGCCGGAGGTGGCCAGGCACACACCCAATTCGCCCGTGTACTTGGCGTGCGCGCTTGCCATGAAGGCTGCCATTTCCTCGTGGCGCACCTGCACGAAGTCGAAGCGGTCGCCGGCGCGGGCGAGCGCGCCGACCAGCCCGTTGATACCGTCGCCCGGGTAGCCGAAGACGCGCCGCACCCCCCACCCGGAAAGCCGGTTCCAGAAGAAATCGCTGACCTTGTCCGCCATGCTCGCCCCCTCAAGTCATTGCCAGGGATGTCTGCCTTGCTGCCTCAACGGTGATTGGCGAGGCCGGTTCGCTGGAAAGTGCATGCGTTTTCCATCGCCCTGGGCGGTGGACATGTCATAGGAACCGGCCCGAAGCCGGTGCGTTGGCCGGGCATCGGTGGCACGACCCAATGAGCGGCTGGAGCGTGCACCCGCAAGCATCCAACGACACAGCCGGCATCGACCGGATCGGGGTCGAAACGTTCCGGGCCCCGACCGATCAACCCGAGGCCGACGGCACGCCGGCCTACGGCAGCGGGGGTTTCATACCGGCGGCGCATGAACGCGGAGCGCCGCCGGTGAATCCCGACAGATCAATGCGATAGCATTGATCGAAAGGGTGATGCGGACGACGCCTGATCGAACAGCTCACCGGCTGGACGCGGGACGGGCCGCCCGCGGTCAAGATGAAGATCGGCCGCGACGCGGCCCGCGACGTGGCGCGCGTGGCGCTGGCGCGCCGGGCGCTCGGCCCCGCCACCGACCTCTATGTGGACGCCAACGGCGCCTATGACCGCAAGCTGGCGCTGGCCCAGGCGGAACGCTTTGCCGAGCAGA
>JAEZHQ010000195.1 GCA_023416455.1 Pseudomonadota bacterium
GGCCCCGCCTCCGCCTCCGCCGCCTCCGCCCCCGCCGGAGCCGACGCCCGAACCGACGCCGAAGCCGCCGGAGCCGCCCAGGCCCGAGCCCAAGCCGCAGCCGCCCCGGCCGCCGGAACCGCCCAAACCGGAGCCGCCGAAGCCGGAGCCGCCCAAACCGGAGCCCCCGAAGCCCGAGCCGCCCAAGCCCGAGCCGAAGAAGCCCGAACCTGCCAAGCCGGAGCCGAAAAAGCCCGAGCCTGCGAAGCCGGAGCCTGCGAAGCCCGAGCCGAAGAAGCCGGAACCGAAGGCGGAGCCGAAGAAGCCGCCCGAGAAGGAGGTGGCCGAGGCCAACCCGCTCGCCGACCTGCTGAAGAACGTTCAGAAGAACCTGTCGAAGACGCCGTCGGACAATGCCAAAGCCGATGCCAAAGCTGACGCGAAAGCCGACGCCAAGCCGACCCGGCAGGCGGCCGCCCCCGCGGCGCCCGCCGGCGCGGCGAAGGCCGTGGCCGGACCCGACAAGCCGTTCAAGCCGTCGGGGCGGGCCATCGACGCCATCCGCGGCCAGGTCAGCAGGAACTGGAACTTCGATCCGGGACGCAAGGACAGCCAGTCGATGCTGGTGGAGATCCGCATCGAGGTCGGCCGCGACCGCACGGTGCTGAACGCCTACATCGACGACAAGTACCGCTCCCGCTACCAGTCCGACCAGGCCTTCCGCGCCGCTGCCGATGCCGCCGTGCGCGCCATCAAGCGCTCCAGCCCGCTGGAGCTTCTGACCGACGAGTTCACGGCCGACACCTACGAACAGTGGCGCCACATCGTGTTCACCTTCGACCCGAGGGACATGTTCTGACCATGACGAACAAGAAGACGAGGCTTCTGCTCAGGCTCGCCGGCTGCACCGGCGCGCTTCTCCTGGCTTTCGGCGTCGCCGCGCCGCAAACCGCCCGGGCCGAGCTGCGCATCGACATCACCAAGGGCGTGGTCGAGCCGCTCCCCATCGCCGTCACCAGCTTCGCCGGGGCCGGCGGGCGGGAGGCGCAGACCGGGGTCGACATTTCCAAGGTGATCGCCGCCGACCTGGAGCGGTCGGGCCTGTTCCGTCCCCTCGATCCCAAGGGTTTCCTCCAGACCCCGGAGCAGCTCCGCTCGGGCGACCCGCGTTACCAGGACTGGCGCGCCATCGGCGCCCAGGCCCTGGTCGCCGGCAACACCACCGCGCTCGGCGACGGCCGGATGAAGGTGGATTTCCGGCTGTGGGACATCGCCAGCGGCCAGTACATGCAGGGGTTGAGCTACACCGCGACCCCGGACAGCTGGCGGCGCATCGCCCACATCATCGCCGACGCCATCTACAAGCGGCTGACCGGCGAGGACGGCTACTTCGACACGCGCATCGTCTACGTCGCCGAGTCGGGTCCGGCCAACATGCGCAAGAAGCAGCTCGCCATCATGGACCAGGACGGTGAGAACCACCAGTTCCTCACCGACGGCAAGAATCTGGTGCTGACCCCGCGCTTCTCGCCGACGGCGCAGGAAATCACCTACATGTCGTACTTCAACAAGAAGCCGCGGGTGTACCTGTTCAACATCGACAGCGGTCGCCAGGAGGTGCTGGGCGACTTCCCCGGCATGACCTTCGCGCCGCGCTTCTCGCCGGACGGCAACAAGGTCGTCATGAGCATGGCGCAGAACGGCAACACCGACATCTACACCCTCGACCTGCGCACGCGCCGCCAGACCCAGCTCACCGACGCGCCGGGCATCGACACCGCCCCCAGCTACTCGCCGGACGGGCAGCGGATCGTCTTCGAGTCGGACCGCGGCGGCAGCCAGCAGCTCTATGTCATGAACGCCGACGGCTCGGGCGTGAAGCGCCTGACCTTCGGCGAAGGCCGCTATGGCACGCCGGTGTGGTCGCCGCGCGGCGACCTCATCGCCTTCACGCGCCAGCGCGGCAGCAGCTTCGCGGTGGGGGTCATCCGTCCGGACGGCACCGGAGAGCGCATCCTGACCGAATCCTTCCATGTCGAAGGGCCGACCTGGGCGCCGAACGGCCGCGTCCTGATGTTCTTCCGCGACGTTCCCAGCGGCAACGGCCGCAGCGCGAAGATGTATTCCATCGATGTCACCGGCGCAAACGAGCGGCGGGTGATTACTCCGCTCGACGCTTCCGATCCCGCATGGTCGCCCTTGATTCCCTAATGGACTAGCCCTATTTTGCGCGCGCAAGAGCGACGCTTAAGACCAAGGTCGGCAGTTCGATTTCCGTCGGGGTCTGGCGGATGTCGGCGTCGCTCAAAAACAATCCCATGCCGGCCAAAACATCGAGTGTCGCTTTTTAGGGGGTCTTTGAACATGCGTATCAAGTATCTGAGCCTGATCGCCGCCGTGGCGCTGGTTGCCGCCTGCGAAACCGCTCCGAAGGACGCGGGCAACGCCTCGGCCACCGGGGCCGCCCAGACCAGCTCCATCCGTCCGGGGTCCCAGGAGGATCTGGTCGTCAACGTCGGCGACCGCGTCTTCTTCGGCCTCGACCGCTTTGACCTGGCTCCGGAGGCTCGCGCCACCCTGGACCGTCAGAGCTCCTGGCTGAACCAGTACCCGAACGTCACCGTCACCATCGAAGGCCACGCCGACGAGCGCGGCACCCGCGAGTACAACCTCGCCCTGGGTGAGCGCCGCGCCAACTCGGTGAAGAACTATCTGGCCGCCGCCGGCGTCAACCCGGCCCGCGTCAAGATCGTTTCCTACGGCAAGGAGAAGCCGGCCGTCCTCGGTTCCAACGAGGCCGCCTGGGCGCAGAACCGCCGCGGCGTGACCGTCGTCGACTGACGCCGGCATCCATCGGGGTCAGTGATCGCCGTTCCGGGGCAACCTGGAGCGGCGATCCGCGTTTGGGATGACGGCCGGACAGGGGCCGGAAGGGGCGGCCGGAAGGGGCGGCCGGACAGGGGCCGGTCCGCAATTCGCCACCGTGCAAGGCGCGCGTACTTCTGCTAAACAGCCGCCATAGTTTCGCCCGTTTGGCCCGGCACGCTTTTCACGACGGGATTCCCGTCCGGACAGGACCACCAGACATGACCAAGACCTCTTCCCTCGCCGTCCTCCTGCTCGGCGGCCTGCTGTGCAGCGGTTCCGTGTCCGCCCAGGCGGCGTCGATGCAGGACCGGCTGGAGCGGCTGGAGACGGACGTCGCCGCGCTCGGCGGCGGGCTGGGAGAGGCGCCCGCCCCGGCGCCGCGGGGCTGGCAGCAGACCGCGGAGATGGCGCCCTCGCTGGCCGCCGACTTCGAAATCCGCCTCCAGCGGCTGGAGCGGTCCATCTCCGAGCTGACCGGGCGCTACGAGGAGGCGACCTACCAGCTCTCGCAGCTCAAGGACCGGCTGGAGCGGATGAACGGCGACATCGACTTCCGCCTGAAGGAGCTGGAGTCGAAGGG
>JAEZHQ010000389.1 GCA_023416455.1 Pseudomonadota bacterium
CCAGTTCCTGCGCGTTGGTCAGCATGTTGCCCCAGGAGGGCAGCGGCGGCTGGATGCCGAGGCCGAGGAAGCTCAGCACCGATTCCAGCAGGATCACGTTGCCCACCGTCAGCGTCGTCGCCACCACCGCGGGGGCCGCCACGTTGGGCAGGATGTGCGCCAGCATGATGCGCCGGCTGTCCGCCCCCAGGGCCACCGCCGCCCGCACATAGTCGCGGCGCCGCGCCGACAGGGTCGCCCCGCGCACCAGCCGCGCCACCGTGGTCCAGCCGAACAGGGCGACCAGGGCGACGATGCGCAGCAGGCTGGCGTCCTCCGCCCCGGCCAGCTCGGGCGGGACGCCGAGGCGGGTCAGGTCCACCGCCCCCAGCACGATCAGAAGCGGCAGCAGCGGCAGGGCGATCAGCCCGTCGGTCAGCCGCATCAGCAGGTCGTCCAGCCGCCCCCCGAAATAGCCGGCGCCCAGCCCGACGGCGATGCCGATGACGCCGGCGGCCAGCGCCGCGGCGACCCCGACGAACAGCGACACCCGCCCGCCGTGGAGCAGCCGCACCAGGACGTCGCGCCCCAGCTCGTCGGTGCCCAGCGGGTGGGCGACGGAGGGCGGGCCGAAGCGGTCGAAGAGGCTGACCGCCGTCGCCTCCACCCCCAGCCAGGACTCCACCCAGGGGGCGGCCAGCGCCGCCGCCGCCAGGACCAGCAGAAGCACCGCGCTCGCCGCGGCCAGCGGGTGGCGGGCGAAGCGCCGCAGAAAGCCGGCCTCCGTCACGGCCCGCCCCCGCCGTTCACGCCACCCCCGCCACCCTCGCCACCCCCGCCGTTCACGCCGCCGTCTCCCGGAAGGTGATGCGGGGGTCGAGGCCGGCGTAGGCGATGTCGGCCAGCAGGTTGCCGGCCAGCGTGGTCAGCGTGGCGAACAGCAGCGCCACCAGCGCCACGTTCAGGTCGTTGCCCATGATGCTGTCGTAGATCAGCTTGCCCATGCCCGGCCAGGCGAACATGGTCTCGGTCACCAGCGCGCCGGAGAACAGCGCGCCGAACTCCAGCGCCACCACGGTGACGATGGGGATCAGCGCGTTGCGCAGGGCGTGGCGCCACACCACCCGGCGCTCCGACAGCCCCTTGGCGCGGGCGGTGCGGATGTAGTCCTGCCGCAGCTCCGCCAGCATGGCGGCGCGGACGTAGCGCGTGTAGCCGCCGATGCTGGCCAGCGCCAGCGAGGCCACCGGCAGCACCAGATAGGGCAGCCGCTCCGCCCAGCCCGCCCCGCCCACCGGGCCGAGCCCGGAGGCCGGCAGCCATTGCAGCTCCACCGCGAACAGCAGGATCAGCAGGAGCGCCAGCCAGAAGGCCGGCACCGAGATGCCGGCGAAGCACAGCAGGTTGATGGCGCCGTCGGCCCAGGAATGGGGCCGCCGCGCCGCCTGGATGCCCAGCGGCAGGGCCACCGCCAGCGCCAGCGCCATGGCCGCGCCCAGCAGAAGCAGCGTGTTGAGCAGCCGCGGGACGAGGACCGCCAGCACCGGCTGGGCGTAGAGCCGGGAATGGCCGAAGTCGCCGGACAGCGCCGCCCCCAGCCAGTGGACGTAACGCTCCATCAGCGGCCGGTCGAGGCCGTAGAGCGCCTTCAGCCGGGCCGCGTCCTCCGGGGTGGCGCGCGGGTTGCCGGCCAGCATCAGGTCCACCGGGTCGCCCGGCATCAGCGCCATCAGCACGGTGACGGCCAGGCTCATGAGCAGCAGCACCACGAGGGCCTGGAGCAGGCGGGCGGCGAGGAAGCGGGTCATGCCCTCCGCCTCCATTCCCGCCCCCGCGGAACACCGGCGCCGGCGCCGGCACGGGCGCGGGACCGGCTCAACCCTTCGGCTTCCACGTCTCGATCCACAGGGTGCTGGAATCCTGGTGCCCGGTCGGCACCACGCCGTCGAGCCAGGCCGGCAGGACGTAGGGGTCGGCGCGGAAGAACAGCGGCAGGTTGGGCAGATCCTCCGCGTAGAGGGTCTGGAGCCGGCTCCACAGGGCGCGGTTGGCCCCGGGCTCGCAGACATGCTCCAGATCCTCCAGGATCCGGTCCATCTCGGGGTTGCGGTAGCCGGTGTAGTTCTGGCCGGCCCAGTTGTTCGCCGCGGTCGGGATCATGGCGGAATGGAAGAGGGTGCGGGGGACGTTCTCCGGCGCGCTGATCCAGGCGAACAGAGCCATGGCCTTGAAGCGGCGCTGGCTCAGCGTCTGGCCGAACAGGACGCGGGCCGGCTCGTTGACGATCCGCACCTCGATCCCGGCCTGGCGCCATTGCGCCTGGAGCACCTGCTGGAGCAGCTCGCGCGAGCGGTTGCCGGCGGTGGTCATGATCTCCAGCGACAGCCGCTCGCCGCCGGCGTTGTGGCGCAGCCCGCCGCGCCGCTCGCTCCAGCCGGCCTCGTCGAGCAGCCGCGCCGCCGCCGCCGGGTCATAGGGATAGGTCGGGTAGCCCGGGGCGTGCATGCGGTCGAGCGGGCTGACCTCGTTGTGGGCGACCGGCTGGCGGCCGGCGAAGAGCTGGCGGGAGATGGCCTCGCGGTCGATGGCGTGCAGCAGCGCCCGGCGCACCCGGATGTCGGCCAGCGCCGGGTTGTCGAGGTTCAGCTCCACATGCTCGAAGAACAGGCCGGGCTTGTAGAGCACCTGATAGCGGCTGCCGTGCCGCTTCTCGAAGGCCAGCACCTGATCGAGCGGAAGCCCCGCCTCGCCCGGCACCATGTCCACCTGCCCGGCCAGGATGTTGGCCTCCAGCGCCGCGGTGTTCTCGATGGCCTTGACGACCACCCGCCGGAAGGCCGGCGGCGGCCCCCACCAGGTGGGGTTCCGCTCCAGCACCACGTGGCTGCCCGGCTCCACCTGGGCGATCCGGTAGGGGCCGAAATAGAGGCCGGGGTTGGTGGTGTCGGTCTCGTAGGTGGAGCGGGTGCGGTAGGCGGCCGGGTCGGCCTCGAACACCGGGCGCTCCAGATGCGCCGGCAGGATCTCGAAGTCGTTGATTTCGCGGTAGGTGCAGACCGGCTTGTCGCGGTGGACGGTGAAGGTGCGCTCGTCCTTCACGTCGATGGCCACGATGTCGCGGGCGAACAGGTCGGCGTTGCTGTAGCCGCTCTGCGGGTGTTTGCCGACCGTCCAGGTGAACAGCACGTCCGCGGTCGTCACCGGGGTGCCGTCGCCCCAGGTGGCCCCGGGATGGATGGTGTAGGTGACCTTGATGCCGGGCTTGCCGTCGGGCCGGGTCTCGTAGGCGGCGGTGCCCGCCTCCAGGGACGGCAGCTCGGTGCACAGCAGACAGGTCAGTTGCCAATCGGCGTCGTAGGCGGTGAAAGGCCGCCGCGCCATGGACAGGATGTAGTTCTTGGCGGCCATCGCCTCGATGGAGGGGTGCCAGTTGGCCGGGAACTGGGTCAGCCCGATCACCAGCTCGTCCTTCGCCGCCGCCGACGCCGCCGCCGCCGATGACGACGACGCGGTCGCGGAAAGCGCGGCGAGCGCCGCCAGGGTCAGCGCGGCCAGTCCGTTACGCATCGCGGCGTCGTCCCCCCTCGTCGGTCCTCAACCCACCGAACTATGGGGACGGGCGGCGCCGCGGTCCAGCGCCGATGCGCCGGCCGCGGCGCCCCGGCGCATCGATCCCGGCGCTTGACCCGGCCCCGCCGCGCGTGGTTGGCATGCCCCACCGACACCAGCAAGGATGGGAGCCTGACGGCCGATGCCCGGCACCGTGACCCTGACCCGCGAGGGCGCCCTCGCCACCCTGACGCTCAGCAACCCCGACCGCCTGAACGCCTTCGACAAGCCGATGTGGCTGGCGCTGATCCCGGCCCTGCGGGCGGTCGCCGCCGACGACGGGGTGCGGGTGGCGGTTCTGCGCGGGGACGGCGACCGGGCCTTCAGCCCCGGCGCCGACATCGCCGAGTTCGAGACCGAGCGCAACAGCCCCGGGCAGGGGGCGGACTACGGCCGGCTGATGGACGAGGGGCTGGCCCTGCTGCGGGACCTGCCGCAGCCGACGGTGGCGGCCATCCAGGGCGCCTGCTGCGGCATCGGGCTGGCGGTGGCGCTGGCCTGCGACCTGCGGCTGTGCAGCGCGGACAGCCGCTTCGGCGTGCCGGTCGGCCGGCTCGGCATCTCCATGGCGCTGCCCGAGCTGAAGCTCCTCCACGAGGTCGCGGGCGGCCCGGCGGCTCTGGAGATCCTGCTGGAGGCCCGCGTCTTCGGCGCCGCCGAGGCGCGGGAGAAGCGCCTCGTCCACCGCGTCGTGGAGACGGCGGGCTTCGCCGACGAGGTCGCCGCCACCGTCGGGCGGATCGCCGCCGGCGCCCCGCTCGCCGCCCGCCTGCACAAGCGCTTCGTCCGCCGCCTGGCCGACCCCGCCCCCTTGACCCCGGCGGAGATCGAGGAGTGCTACCGCTGCTTCGGGACCGAGGATTTCCGCGAGGGCTACCGGGCCTTCCTTGAGAAGCGCAAGCCGGACTTCCGGGGGCGCTGACCGCGCCCGCCGGCGCCCGGACCCGCCCGCGCATGACAGGGATCCGGGCAAAGCGGTGGTCGGTGCGGCGGGCCGACCCAAGATAGCCGGTGCGGGGCCGGCCGTCCCGGTCCGGGCCGGCCGCCGCCCCCGATCCCCGTCCACCGCCGCTTCCCGGTCATGCCGCGCGCCGCCCGACTCGTCCCCCTCATCATCGCCTGCGCCCTGTTCATGGAGAATCTGGACGCGACGGTGATCGCCACCGCCCTGCCCGAGATCGCGCGCTCGATGGGCGAGGATCCGCTGCGGCTCAGCCTCGCCATGACCTCCTACATGCTGGCGCTGGCGGTGTTCCTGCCGGTCAGCGGCTGGGCCGCCGACCGCTTCGGCGCACGCACCGTGTTCGCCTCGGCCATCGCGGTCTTCACCGCGGGGTCGGTGCTGTGCGGGCTGTCGGACAGCCTCCCCGCGCTGGTGGGCGCGCGGGTGGCCCAGGGCATCGGCGGCGCCATGATGGTGCCGGTCGGCCGGCTGATCCTGCTGAAGACGGTGCCCAAGGACCAGCTGGTGGGGGCGATGGCCCGGATGGCCCTGCCGGCCCTGATCGGCCCGGCCCTGGGGCCGCTGGTCGGCGGCTTCTTCGCCACCTACGCGTCGTGGCGCTGGATCTTCTTCATCAACGTGCCGATCGGGCTGGTGGGGATGGCCCTGGTGCTGCGCCTCATCCCCGACGTGCGGGAGACGGAGCGGGATCCCTTCGACGCCGCCGGCTTCGCGCTGAGCGCGCTGGCCCTGGCCGCCCTGATGTTCGGGCTGGAGAATGTCGGGCGCGGCGTGATGGCGCCCGGCGCGGTGGCCGGCGTGCTGGCGGTGGGGGCGCTGGCGGCGCTGGCCTACCTGCGCCATGCCCGCCGGGTGGAACGGCCGGTGCTCGACCCCACCCTGCTCCGGCTGCCGACCTACGCCGCCGCCGTTCTGGGCGGCCTGCTGTTCCGCATCGGCATCGGCGCGGTGCCCTTCCTGGTGCCGCTTCTGCTCCAGGTCGGGTTCGGGATGACCCCCTTCGAATCGGGCGCCCTGACCTTCGCCGGGGCGGCCGGCGCGCTGACCATGAAGACCATGGCCGGACCCATCCTGCGGCGGTTCGGCTTCCGCCGCGTGCTGATCGGCAACGCGCTGCTGAGCGGCGCGATCCTCATGGGCTACGCCGCCTTCCGGCCGGACACCGCGCACTGGATCATGCTGACCGCCCTCCTGGCCGGCGGCTTCTTCCGCTCGCTCCAGTTCACCGGGCTGAACAGCCTCGCCTACGCCGAGGTGCCGCAGCGGCGCATGAGCCGCGCCAACACGCTGTCCAGCGTGATGCAGCAGGCATCGCTCAGCCTCGGCGTCGCGGTCGGCGCGCTGGTCCTGCACCTGGCCCAGGGCTGGAACGGCGCGGCGGCGCTGACCCCGGCGGACTTCGTGCCGGCCTTCCTCACCGTGGGCGCGGCGGCCTGCGCCTCGGCGCTGTTCTTCCTGCGGCTGCCGGCCGACGCCGGGGCCGAGATCAGCGGCCACAAGGTGGGGCGCAAGGTGGTGCCGGACGCGCTGGAAGGGGCGGATTGAGCCGCCGGCCTGTTGGACTCCGGCAAGCCCGCCAAAGCCACCGAAGCCGCGCGCGAGGGACCGACCGTGACCGCAAAGACCCGCGACGAGCCCACCTACGCCAACGACCCCGACGGCCTGCCGGCGCCCTCCACCGAGACGACGCCGGGCACCATCCCCCAGACCCCGCTGCCCGGACGGGCGCCGTCGCGCCCCCAGGCGGAACGGGCCGGGAGGGACGGCCCGGAGGGCGGCCCCGGGCCGCGTTGAGGGGGGCGGCCCCGGGCCGCGTTGACAGGGCGGCCCCGGGCCGCGTTGACAGGCCGCCGCCGGGGCGCCTTAACTCGGCGCATCCCGCCGCCCGGACGCCCGAAAGATCAGCCCATGCCCGACCTTCCCCCCCGCACCGGCGCCCGCCTGCTGGTCGATGCGCTGCGCGCCCAGGGCGTCGACCTCCTCTTCGCCATGCCCGGCGCGGGGATCGTGGACCTCCTCGACGCCGCCCTCGACACCCCCGGCCTCCGGCTGGTCACCACCCGGCAGGAGGCCGGACTCGGCTTCATGGCGGAAGCCCACGGCCGGCTGACCGGCCGGCCGGGCGTCGGCCTGATCGACGGCGGCCCCGCTGCCGCCGGGGCGGCCGCCGCCGTGCAGACCGCGCTTCAGGATGCGACCCCGCTGGTCCTGCTCGTCGGCCAGG
>JAEZHQ010000447.1 GCA_023416455.1 Pseudomonadota bacterium
GGCCCCGGCCGCGCCACCTTCGTCGCCTGCCAGGTCTCCATGGAGAGCGGCTGGAAGGAGTGCCAGCCGGCCCCCGACCCGCGCGCCCACGGCCTCGCCTTCCTGATCGAGACCGAGCGCGGGGAGGATTGACAGGATTTCCGCGCGCCCCCCGGCGCGAGGCCCGGATCGGGGCGGCCATGACCGGCACGCCATGGCGCATCCACCCGATCGGGGCTATGTATCGGACCATCGGCAAACCAACCCGAACGGCCAAGATGCTTCCCAAAAGCCTTCCTCCCCTGACCGTATCCAAGCGCGGCGCCATCCCGCCCTTCTTCGTCATGGAGGTCATGCGCGCCGCCGCCGAGCGCGAGGCCGCCGGGCTGGAGGTTCTGCACATGGAGGTGGGCCAGCCTTCCACCGGCGCGCCCAAGGGGGTCCTGGAGGCGGCCCACCGCATGCTCGACTCCGACGTGCTCGGCTACACCGGGGCGCTCGGCATCCCGGCGCTGCGCGCCGCCATCGCCCGCTGGTACGGCGACCGCTACGGCGTCACGGTCCCGGAGCGGCGGGTGGTGGTGACCACCGGCTCGTCCGGCGCCTTCCAGCTCGGCTTCCTCGCCGCCTTCGATCCGGGCGACCGGGTCGCCATGGCCTCGCCCAGCTACCCGGCCTACCGGCACACGCTGACCGCCATCGGCGTCGAGCCGGTGGAGCTGCCGACCGGCCCCGAACACCGCTTCCAGCCCACGGTCGAGCTGCTGGAGCGGCTCGACCGGCCCGTGCAGGGGCTGATCGTGGCAAGCCCGGCCAACCCCACCGGCACCATGCTGAGCCGGGAGGAGCTGACCGCGCTGTCCGCCTGGTGCGACGCCCGCGGCGTGCGGCTGGTGTCGGACGAGATTTACCACGGCCTGACCTACGGCCAGGAGGCGGTCACCGCCGCCGCGGTCAACGAGCGGGCGCTGGTGGTCAACAGCTTCTCCAAATACTTCTCCATGACCGGCTGGCGGCTCGGCTGGATGGTCGTCCCGGACGACCTGATCCGCTCGGTGGAGTGTTTGGCGCAGAACCTGTTCATCTCCGCACCCAGCCTGTCGCAGGCGGCGGCCGTCGCCGCCTTCGGCTGCACGGAGGAGCTGGACGGCCATGTCGCCCGCTACGCGCGCAACCGCCGGATTCTGCTGGAGGAATTGCCCAAGGCCGGCTTCGACCGGCTGGCCCCGGCCGACGGGGCCTTCTACGTCTACGCCGACGTCTCGGCGATGACCGACGACAGCGAAGCCTTTTGCAAGCGCATCCTGGCCGAGACCGGGATCGCCTGCACGCCGGGGATCGACTTCGACCCGGCGCGCGGCCGGCGTTTCCTGCGCTTCAGCTTCGCCGGCGCCGAGGCGACCATCGCCGAGGCGGCCCGGCGCCTGATCGCCTGGCGGGGCTAGACGCGGCGCCGGGCGCGTGTTGACGGCGGCGCCGGCCGCCGCCGTCAGTGTAGGTGCGGATTGACGGCGGCGCCGGCCGCCGCCGTCAGTAGGCGTATCAGTAGGCGTATTCGCGGAAGACCGGATCGACGCTGCCGCCCCAGGGGCCGTGGAACTTGGCGAGCAGCTCGTCGGCCGGGGTCTCGCCCGATTCGGCGATGGCGGTCAGCGTGTCGAGGAAATGGGTCTCGTCGTCGCCCCAGTTGTCGTTGCGGGCGCGGCGGGCGAGGCCGCCGCGGGCGATGGCCAGCACCTCCAGCGCCACCTCGCGCACCGTGCGGTCGCGGAAGGTGGTGCGCAGGGCGTGGCGCGGCACCTCGGCGCGCAGATGGGCGCGCTCCTCGGCGGTCCAGCCCTTGACGAGGTCCCAGGCGGCGTCCAGCGCCTCGGAGTCGTAGAGCAGCCCGACCCACAGCGCCGGCAGCGCGCACAGGCGCCGCCACGGGCCGCCGTCGGCGCCGCGCATCTCCAGGTACTTCTTCAGGCGCACCTCGGGGAAGGCGGTCGTCAGATGGTCGGCCCAGTCGGTGATCAGCGGCGCCTCGCCCGGCAGAACCGGCAGCCGGCCGTCCAGGAAGTCGCGGAAGGACAGGCCGGCGGCGTCGATGTAGGCGCCGTCGCGGTAGACGAAATACATCGGCACGTCGAGCATGTAGTCCACGTAGCGCTCGAAGCCGAAGCTGTCCTCGAAGACGAAGGGAAGGTCGCCGGTGCGGTCGGGGTCGGTGTCGGTCCAGATGTGGCTGCGGAAGCTCTGGAAGCCGTTGGGCCGGCCCTCGGTGAAGGGCGAGTTGGCGAACAGCGCTGTGGCGATGGGCTGGAGGGCAAGGCTGACGCGGAACTTCCGCACCATGTCGGCTTCCGAGCCGAAGTCCAGATTGACCTGGACGGTGCAGGTCCGGGTCATCATGTCGAGCCCCAGCCCGCCGCGCTTGGGCATGTAGTCGCCCATGATCCGGTAGCGCCCCTTGGGCATCCACGGGATCTCATCACGCCGCCACTTGGGCTGGAAGCCCAGCCCCATCATGGCGATGCCCAGCTCGGCCCCGACCTCCTTCACCTGGTGCAGGTGGTGGTGGACCTCGGCGCAGGTCTGGTGCAGGGTTTCCAGCGGGGCGCCCGACAGCTCCACCTGCCCGCCCGGCTCCAGCGTGATGTTGGCCATGCCCTGGAGCAGGGCGATGACCTTGCCGTTTTCCTCCACCGGCTCCCAGCCGTAGCGCTGGAGGCGGCCCAGCACCTCCCCGATTCCATCCGGCCCGTCGTAGGGCAGCGGGCGCAGGTCGGACACCCGGTAGGCGAACTTCTCGTGCTCGGTCCCGATGCGCCAGTCCCCCGCCGGTTTGCAGCCCGATTCCAGGTAGGCGATGAGCTGGCGGCGGTCGGTGATCGGCTCACCACGCGATTTCGGGGGTGCGGACATAAAAGCTCCCGCTGTCGGGTCATCAAAAGGCCGGATCGGCCGGTGAACGGAAGGGCGGCCGGACGTCGTCCCGGGTCCCGGCGCCGTCGGCCGCCCAGTCCCCGGCAAGGGCCTGCCAGCAGGCCAGCGCCGCAACCACCGCCGTGTCTGCCCGCAGGATGCGGGGCCCCAGACCGACCGGGACAACAAAGGGGAGTTTCGAAACTTCGTCAAGTTCCGACTGTGCAAAGCCGCCCTCCGGTCCGACCAGGACGGCGGCCGGCCCCGGCCCGCCGTCCCGCACCGCCGCGGCGATGGGGCGCGCCTGCCCGGTCTCGGCGCACAGGTAGAGCCGGCGCCCCTCCGGCCAATCGGCGAGCGCCCGGGCCAGGGGCACCGGCTCGGCCAGATCGGGCACGGTCAGCCGCTCGCACTGCTCGGCGGCCTCGATCGCGTTGGCGCGCAGCCGCTCCAGGTTGACGCGGCTGGGGTCGGTGCGGCGGGTGAAGACCGGCCACAGGCGCGACACCCCCAGCTCGCTCGCCTTTTCCGCCACGAAATCGATGCGCCCGCGCTTGATCGGCGCGAACAGAAGCCACAGGTCCGGGCCGTCCGCCTGGGGACGGCGCTGCTCCGCCACGGCGAGCGAGCACCAGCCCTTGCCGAATCCGTCGATGGCGGCCAGCCATTCCCCGTCCCGGCCGTTGAACACCGCGACCGCGTCGCCCTTGTCGAGCCGCAGCACATGGCGCAGGAAATGCGCCCGCTCGTGGTCGAGCCCCACCGCCTGGCCTTCCGCCAGGGGGCTGTCCACATAGAGACGGGTCTTGGGCTGTCCGGGCATCGGTCGGTCTCCGCTGTGCGGGGCCGACTATAGCGGCAAGCGGCCCGCCGCCGCGAGCGGTCCGCGCGCCGCTTCATACGGCCGGCGCATGAACGCTTCATGTTCGGCCGGCCGTATGCCCCTTTCGCACGTCGCTGGGCAACGTGCTGCCGGGTTTGAATCGAAGGCGCTTGAGGGAAGCCATCAAACGCCTTCGGAATCAGTCCCCCGACACCCGCGATTCCCGCCGCTCCGGCGCGTCCGCCGTCCGCCGCAGCTCCTCCAGAAGCCGGCGCAGGGCCTCCGGGCGGACCGGCTTGTGCAGGATGGCGATGCGCTGGCGCGCCGCCTCGGCCTCCAGCCCGGGCTCGGTGTCGCCGGTGAGGAGGACGGCCGGCAGGCCGCCGCCGCAGGCGGCGCGCAGCGCCCGGATGGCCTCGATCCCGGTCTGCCCGTCGCGCAGGTGGTAGTCGGCGAGCAGCACGTCGGGAGGGCGGGGATCGGCGGCGACCTCGCCCATGGCCGCTTCCAGGTCATCGGCGGCGATGACCCGGTAGTCCCAGCTTTCCAGCATGGCGCGCAGCCCTTCCAGGATGATCGCCTGGTCGTCGATGACGAGGGCCAGCGGCTGGCGATCCGCCGCGCCCTGGTGCGCCGGTGCCGCCGCCGGTGCCGCCGCGCCGCCCGCCCTCAGCGGCACCGCGACCGTGAAGACCGACCCGCGCCCCGGCACCGAGCGGACCGTCAGCGGGTGGCCGAGCAGCCGCGCCAGCCGCTTCACAATGGCGAGGCCGAGGCCGAGGCCCTGGTTGCGGTCGCGCTCCGGGTTCCCGATCTGGACGAACTCCTCGAAGATCTCGTCCTGGTGACCGGACGGAATGCCGGTCCCGGTGTCCCACACCTCGATGCGCAGGCGGTCGCCGCGCCGCCGGGCGCCCACCAGGACGCCGCCCCGGACGGTGTATTTGAGGGCGTTCTCCATGAGGTTGCCGACGATGCGGCCGAGCAGCGTCGGGTCGCTGTCGACCATCACCTCGGGGCAGACGACCGTCAGCCGCAGCCCCTTCCCGGCAAAGCGCGGCGCGTATTCGGTCTCCAGGCGCCGCAGCAGCGCGGCAGCGGGCAGGGCTGCCCGCTGCGGCACGACCACCCCGGCGTCCAGCTTGGACAGGTCGAGGATGCCGTCGAGCAGGAGCTTCAGCGCGTCGAGCGCCTCCTGCATGGTGCCGACCAGGTCCCGGGCGCCGTGCCCGGCCAGCCGCTCCGACAGGATGTGGACGAAGAACAGCAGCGACTGCACCGGCTGGCGCAGGTCGTGGCTGGCCGCGGCGAGGAACTTGGACTTGGCGATGTTGGCGCGCTCCGCCTCCTCCTTGGCCTTGTGGAGTTGCTCCTCGATGCCCTTGCGCTCGGTGATGTCGAGGTAGAGGCCGCTTACGCGGGCGGCACCGCCCCCATCGCCATCGCCATCGCCGGGAACGGTTCGGCCGACCGCGCCGATCCAGCGGATCCCGCCCCCGGGATGGACGACACGGAACTCCAGCGCCAGCGGGGTGCCGCGCTCCACCGCCATGCGCATGGCGGCCCAGAAGGCGTCGCGGTCCTCGGGATGGAGGCGGCGGCCGATGGTCTCCGGCGTCGGGTCGCCCTCGGGCCGCCCGTAACCGAACAGCGGCCACAGGCTGTCCGACCAGGTGATCCGGTCGCCGGGAACGCTCCAGTCCCAGAGCCCGGCCTGGGCGAAGGCCAGGGCGAAGGCCAGCCGGTCCTCCCCTTCGCGGCGGGCGCGCTCAACCTCGTGCTGGTCGGTGACGTCGAGCAGGACACCGTCCCAGACCACCGCGCCGTCCTCGCCCATCCCGGTGGTGGCGTGGGCGCGGATCCGGCGGAGACGGCCGCCGGCGTCACGGACGGCGGCGTCCAGACGCAGGGGCTCCAGCGTGCGCGCGGACAGCGCGACGGAGTCGCACCAGCGCCGCGCCGCCCCGCCGTCGAGCCGCCGTTCGACCAGCCCGAGCGGGTCGGTGCCCTCGCCCGGCGCCGGCTCCGGGCAAGGCCCCAGTAGGTCGGCCAGGCCGTCGCCGGCGTAAGGGCAGCTCACCCGTCCGTCGGGGTGCAGCACGCGGCGGAAGATGATGCCCGGAAGGTTGGCGGCGATGTCGGCCAGCCGCCGTTCGGTGGCCTTCTCCGCCCGCAGCGCCGCCAGGCCCCGCTCGGCCTCCTGGCGGCGGGTGAAGGCGGCGATCAGGCCGGCGCCGAAGAGCGCCGCCAGGACCAGGGCCAGCGCCCCGCCGCCGAACAGGAAGAGCCGGCTGCGCACCAGCGGCGCCATCACCACCCGCTGCGGCGCTCCCGCCACCACCGTCCAGCCGGCCCCCGGCGGGAAGCCCGGCAGCGGGACGACCGCCGACGCGATGAGGAAGGGCTCGCCGGCCAGCAGCGTCGCGACGTAGACGCCGCCGCCCGCCCGCAGCCCTTCCAGCACGGGGTCGCCCGGCGGGCTGCCGACGACGAGATCCTGCGGCCCCGGCGACTGGGTGCGCGCGACCACCGTTTCGTGATGGTCGATCAGCGCGATCCGGCCGCTTTCGGCCAGGAGATGCCGCTTGAGCAGGCCGTGGAAGGTCCAGGCCGGCAGCAGCGCGCCAAGCACCTGCACCACCCGCCCCTCGCGCAGCACCGGAACCGCCAGCCCGACCACCGGCTCCGCCGGCCAGGCGGCCCGCGGGAGCAGCCCGGTCGCCCGGGCCTCGCCGCTGTCCAGGACCCGGGCGATCTCCTGCGGGTCGAAGGCGGGGGGCAGCGCCTCCCCATCGGCGGCGCGCGTGTCGACGAGTGTCCGCTGGCCATCGGCCAGGACGATGGCCAGCCAGTCCGGATGGGTCTGCACGGCGCGGCGCGCCTGGGCCGCGAAGGCGGCGAGGTCGCCCTGCCCGACCGCCTGCGCCAGCATGACAAGGCCGGCGAACTCCCGCACCATGTCGCGCTCCACCGCCGCGGCCGCGGTGCGGGCGCTCTGGCGAATCTGCTCCTCGACGGCGGCGCGCCCGCGCGCCTCGATGATCGACAGGGTGATCGCGGCGAAGGTGGTCACCGGCAACAGGGTCACCACCGCCAGCAGGGCAAGCTGACGCACGCTCAGCATGGCAGCACGCTCAGCATGGCAAGGAGCCGTGACGGCGCGCCAACCCGGCCGGACCGTACCCGTTGGCGCGGCGGCGGACCCTTCGGCGATGGGCAATTCCCCTCATGGCCGGTCGCCCGCTCCGCTTGGTGTCACGTCACAGCCATTATCCGGCGCAGGGCGGAAACAGCAAGGGCTTTGATCGGGGGAATCCCCATTCCGGACGGCGGTCCGCCGCGGTCTTGCGGCGGCAGGGAACGGCCGCTACCCTGGCCGCGCAAGGCCACGGGCGGGGCCGCGGCGGGACGCCGGACGCGCCGGACGGGTCCCGCCGGCGGCCTCCTGCGGCCCGCGGCCCCTTTTTTGTCACCGACCCGACCGCCAACCGTCAATCGCACGGCAGACCGCATGGACAGCCCCGCCTCCCCCAGCCCGGCACCCGGCCGCGGCGGCTTCACCGACATCCGCGCCGGCTGGATCGACCGCCTCGCCCCGCCCGCGTGGCGGCCCTACCTGCGGCTCGCCCGCCTCGACCGGCCGATCGGAACCTGGCTCCTGCTGTTCCCGGGCTGGTGGAGCATCGCCCTGGCCGGTTCCGGCCGGCCCGACCTCGGCCTGATGGCCCTGTTCGCCGTCGGTGCCGTGGTGATGCGCGGCGCCGGCTGCACGGTCAACGACATACTGGACCGCGATTTCGACGCCCGGGTGGAGCGGACGCGCTCCCGCCCGATCCCCTCCGGGCAGGTGTCGGTGCGCCAGGCCCTGGCCTTCCTGGCCGTCCAACTCCTGATCGGGCTGGCCGTCCTGGTCCAGATGAACGGCTTCAGCGTGGCGCTGGGCGCGCTGTCGCTTGTGCTCGTCTTCACCTACCCACTGATGAAGCGGATCACCTGGTGGCCGCAGGCCTTCCTGGGGCTGACCTTCAACTGGGGGGCGCTCCTGGGCTGGGCGGCGGTGCGCGGCGAGCTGGACTGGCCGGCGCTTGCGCTCTACGCCGGGGGAATCGCCTGGACGCTGGGCTACGACACCATCTACGCCCACCAGGACAAGGAGGACGACGCCCGCATCGGGGTGAAGTCCACCGCACTCCGGCTCGGCGACCGGAGCAAGATCTGGATCTACGGCTTCTACACGCTGGCCTTCATCGGGTTCGGGCTGGCCGGCCGGCTGGCCGGGGCCGGTCCCTACTTCCTGCCGGTCCTGACGCTGGGGGCGCTTCACCTGTCCTGGCAGGTGGCGACCTGGCGGCCCGACGACCAGGGCGACTGCCTCGCGAAGTTCAAGTCGAACCGCTGGTTCGGCTGGATTCTTCTGGCGGCGATCCTGGCCGGGGCGGCGTGAGGGCCGCCGGCCGCTGCCGCGCTTATTCGGCGACGAGTTCGGCGACCGTCCCGGTGCCGGGCTTGCGGCCCGGAAGGGCGGTGCGCAGGCCGTCCACCGAGGCGACCATGCCCTTCTCCGCCGGGGCGGCCGGCTTGCGGCGCGGCAGCACGGCATCGACCGGTGCCGCGGCCCTGGCCGGCGCCGGGGTGAAGGAGGCGGGGATGAGTTGGGGCTTGCGGCCGGGAACGGCCACCGTCAGCGTGGCGGTCATGGCTTCCCCGGCTGCGGGGGACGCCGCCTGGACCAGGCGGGCCGCCTCGGGCGCGCGCCGCGCACCGCCGCGGCCGGCGGGCGTGACGGAGAAGCCGGTGTCGATGCCGGAGGCGTCGGCCTCCATCACCCGGCCATGGCTCCCCTGCCCCTCCGGCAGGATCAAGCCGTAGGCGGCGTAGACACGCAGGCCCATCTGCGCCGACGGCTCGTGCCAGACGCGGACGGCCGACCAGTCGTTGCGCGGGGAGACGTCGACCACCCGCATGTTGCGGCGCAGGCCGCGCCCGTCGAGCCAGCTGTGGTCCACTTCGATGGTGCGCTGGTCGATGACCCCGCTGACCAGCGAGACATGGCCGCGGTTCAGCCGGCCGCTGCGCTTGAACACCAGGACCGAGCCGAGGGCCGGGCGGCGGTCGCGCTCGTAGCGGCCGGCGGCGCGGTCCCACCACAGCCATGCGTCGCCCTGAATGGTGAAGTCGGAGATCGCCCGGACGGTCCGCACGCACTCTTCGGCGGCCGCGGGGGCTATGACGATGGGGCTAAGCGCCAAAAAGGCTGCGAGCGAAAGGCCGGTGACGTATCCCTTCGACCGCATGTGTCCCCCATGTCCTTCGTCCACTCCTTTCGATTGGGTAACATGGGATCTGTGGGATGTCCACTCCGTTTGAATTATGCAACCGGACGCGATTGTGGATAGACCGTTCATTCCGCATCGCGCCGTCCCTCCCGATACGCCCTGTTCCCCACGCCCCATCCCCCACGCCCCATCCCCCACGCCCCATCCCCCACGTCCGAGTCCGCACCGCATGACCGCCCCCATCGCCGCACCCGCCGCCT
Source organism: Pseudomonadota bacterium (assembly GCA_023416455.1). Lineage (GTDB taxonomy): Bacteria > Pseudomonadota > Alphaproteobacteria > Azospirillales > Azospirillaceae > Azospirillum. The sequence goes on from JAEZHQ010000447.1 coordinate 9,246, forward strand.
TCATCCGCGCCAACACCCGCGTGGAGTCCCTGCCCCTCCTGCCGGAGATCCGGCTCCATCTGGCCACCGAGGTCACGCCGCTGTGGCAGGCGACCGAGGAGACCCTGCGCGAGTCGAACCTGCCCCCGCCCTATTGGGCCTTCGCCTGGCCGGGCGGCCAGGCGGTCGCCCGCCTGGTGCTGGACCGGCCGGCCCTGGTCGCCGGCCGGTCGGTGCTCGACTTCGCGGCGGGCACCGGGCTGGTCGGCGTGGCGGCGGCGCTGGCCGGCGCCGCGCGGGTGCAGTCCTGCGACATCGACCGCTTCGCGCTCGCCGCCATCGGCCTGAACGCCGAGCTGAACGGCGCCGCCGTGAAGCCGGTCAGCGCCGACCTGGTCGGCCGCCCGCTGCCGGGGATCGACGTGGTTCTGGCCGGCGACGTCTGCTACGAGCGCCCGATGGCCGAGCGGGTCACCGGCTGGCTGCGCGCGGTCGCCGCCACCGGAACGCTGGTGCTGCTCGGCGATCCCGGCCGCGCCTACGTGCCGACTTGCGGCATCGAGCCGGTGGCCCGCTACACCGTGCCCACCAGCCTTGAGCTGGAGGACCGCGAGGCGCGCGAGACGACCGTCTGGCGCCTGCTGCCGGAGGAGGCGGCGGCGCCGTGACGCCGCCACCCCCTTGACGCGGCGGGATCCTTGCCGATGCTAGGCGGCGCCGAGACCGGCTTCCCCGCCCCCAGCACGGACCGCCCGATGCCCTACACCTCCCTGCGCGACTTCATCGACCGGCTGGAGCAGTCGGGGCGGCTGGTGGTGGTCCGCGAGCCGGTCTCCACCGTCCTGGAGATGACCGAGATCCAGACGCGCCTGCTCGCCGAGGGCGGGCCGGCCGTGCTGTTCGAGAACGTCGTCAAGGCCGACGGCACCCGCTCGGAGATGCCGGTCCTGGTCAATCTGTTCGGCACGGTGGAGCGCGTCGCCTGGGGCATGGACCGCCAGCCGCATGAGCTGCGCGCGGTCGGCGAGACGCTGGCCTTCCTCAAGCAGCCCGAACCGCCGGGCGGCTTCCGCGAGGCGCTGGAGATGATCCCGCTGGCGCGGACGGTGCTGTCCATGAAGCCGAAGACGGTCGGCTCCGCACCCTGCCAGGAGGTGGTGCTGACCGGCGATGCCGTCGACCTCGGCCGGCTGCCGGTGCAGAGCTGCTGGCCGGGCGAGCCGGCGCCGCTGATCACCTGGCCGCTGGTGGTCACCAAGGGGCCGACCGGCCGGCGGGAGGACGACTTCAACCTCGGCATCTACCGCATGCAGGTGCTGGGCCGGAACCGGACGATCATGCGCTGGCTGAAGCACCGCGGTGGCGCCCAGCACCACCAGCGCTGGCAGGCCAGCGGCCGGCGCGAGCCGCTGCCCTGCGCGGTCGTCCTCGGCGCCGATCCGGGGACCATCCTGGCCGCCGTCACGCCGGTGCCGGACACCCTGTCGGAGTACCAGTTCGCCGGCCTGCTGCGCGGCCGCAAGGTCGAGCTGGTGGAGTGCCGGACCGTGCCGCTGAAGGTGCCGGCGCAGGCCGAGATCGTCCTGGAAGGCCATGTCAGCCTGGACGAGTACGCCGACGAGGGTCCCTACGGCGACCACACCGGCTACTACAACTCGGTCGAGCCCTTCCCGGTCTTCACCGTCACCGCCATGACCATGCGGCGCAACCCCATCTACCTGTCCACCTTCACCGGCCGCCCGCCCGACGAGCCGTCGGTCCTGGGCGAGGCGCTGAACGAGGTGTTCATCCCGCTGCTTGTCCAGCAGTTCCCCGAGATCGTCGATTTCTGGCTGCCCCCGGAAGGCTGCTCCTACCGCATCGCGGTGGTCAGCATGAAGAAGGCCTATCCCGGCCACGCCAAGCGCGTGATGATGGGCGTCTGGTCCTTCCTGCGCCAGTTCATGTACACGAAATGGGTCATCGTCGTGGACGACGACATCGACGCCCGCAACTGGAAGGACGTCATGTGGGCCATCTCGACCCGCATGGACCCGGCGCGCGACATCACCGTCATCGAAGGCACGCCCATCGACTACCTGGATTTCGCCAGCCCGGACTCGGGACTCGGCGGCAAGGTCGGGCTGGACGCCACCAACAAGTGGCCGCCGGAGACCAAGCGCGAGTGGGGCCAGAAGATCCGCATGGACCAGGACGTGGTCGAGGCGGTGTCGCGCAAATGGGCCTCCTACGGGCTGCCCGGGAGCGGCCGGCCCATCTGGAAGTGAGCGGAGCGGCGCCGGAGGGCGGGGTTTCCCTCCGGCCTTTGTCTCTCAGGAAACAACAATTTATCGCCGACATCGCGGATTATCCCACATTTCTCCTTCGGCTATGGTGCCTCCCAGACGAACCGGCCCCAACCGGGGCCACACCGGACACGGGAGACAGCACCATGATCGACACCCGCACCGCCCCCTACGCCGCCTTCCTCCTGCGCGTCGGCCTGGGCCTCCTCTTCATCGCCCACGGGCTCCTGCTCAAGGTCTTCACCTTCACGGTGCCGGGCACGGTCGCCTTCTTCGAGAGCATCGGCTACCCGGGCTTCCTCGCCTATCTGGTCATACTCGGCGAGGTCGGCGGCGGCCTGCTCCTGCTCGCCGGGATCCACACCCGCTGGATCGCGCTGGCCCTGCTGCCCGTCATGGTCGGCGCCACGCTCCAGCACGCCGGCAACGGCTGGCTCTTCTCCGCGCCCGGCGGCGGCTGGGAGTTCCCGGCCTTCTGGACGCTTCTGCTCGGCGTCCAGGCCCTGCTGGGCAACGGCGCCTTCGCGCTGAAGCTGCCCGTGGCCGCGGGGCTCGCCGGCCGCCGCACGGCGTAGGGCCGGGTTTCTCAAATACGGTTTCCCCACCATGGCCGCGTGCAGGTAGGCTGCCAGCCTCCCGCCCGCGGCCATACGGATTCCATGACATCCCGTCTTCGCCCGCCCCCCGTCTGGCTCCTGGTCGCCGCGACGGCCACCGGCCCCCTGGCCCTCAACCTGTTCGTGCCGAGCATGCCGGGCCTGGTCGCCGTCTTCGGGGCCGAGCGCGCGACGGTGCAACTCACCCTGTCGCTCTACCTGATCGGGGTGGCGGTGGGGCAGCTCGTCTACGGGCCGCTGTCCGACCGCTTCGGCCGGCGGCCGGTCCTGCTGGCCGGCCTCGGGCTCTATCTGGCGGCCAGCGTCGCCTGCGCGGCGGCGCCGGGCATCGGGACGCTGATCGCCGGCCGCGTGGCGCAGGCGGTCGGGGGCTGCGCCGGAATGGTGATCGTGCGCGCCATCGTCCGTGACGCCTGGGACCGCGACCAGGCCACCCGCGTGCTGGCGGCGGTGATCGCCGGCATGGCGGTGGCCCCCATGGTGGGGCCGGCCATGGGCGGCCTGCTCGACGAATGGGCCGGCTGGCGCGCCGGCCTGGTGCTGATCGCCGGATTCGGCGCCCTGGTGCTGGCGGTCGCCGTGAAGGCCCTGCCCGAGACCCATCACGACCGCACGCCGATGCCCGGCCCGGGCGCCATGGCGCTGGCCTATGCCCGGCTGCTGCGCCGGCGCGCCTTCCTCGGCAACACGCTGGTGACGGCCTTGAACTCCGCGGGCTTCTTCGCCTTCCTCGCCGGCGCGCCCTACGCGACGATCGGGGTCCTGGGGCGGACGCCCAGCGAGTACGGGCTGCTGTTCGGCCTGCTGTCGGTCGGCTACATCGCCGGCAACATGGCGGTGTCCCGGCTGGCCGGGCGCGTGGCGGCGGATCGGCTGATGATGGCCGGTCTGTGCCTGTCGGCGCTGGGTCCGCTGATGGTGCTGGGGATGATGCTCGACGGCCTGTTCACGGTGTGGTCGCTGTTCCTGCCGGCCACGCTGATGAGCCTGGGCAACGGCCTCGTCATGCCCGTCTCCATCGCCGCCGCCGTCAGCGCCGAACCCCGGCTGGCCGGCACGGCGTCCGGCCTGCTCGGCTTCCTCCAGATGGGCATGGGGGCGATGGTCTCCGTCGCGGTCGGGGCGCTGAAGGCGTGGGAGCCGGCCACCATGGTCGTCTCCATGGTGCTGCTGAACCTCGCCGCCTTCGCCGCCTTCGCCTACGCCCGCCGGGGGACCTGAGGCGATATGCCCCTTCCTCTTCTGCCCGGCGCTCCCATTTGCTAGACAAGCCGCAGCCCGGATGCGGTCCTGCCCGGACCGGATGAGGCGCCCCGACCCGATCACCCCGCGGCACGCCCCGCCCGCCCCGACGAGCGGGCGGGGCGTGCCTGCCGAGCGGAGACCCCGATGCCCGTTTCGACCCAGCCCGAAGTCCTCAACCTGCTGGAGGACCTGATCCGCAAGGCGCGAACGGCGGGCGCCGACGCCGCCGACGCCGTCCTGTTCGACAGCGCCTCGGTGTCGCTGGCCCAGCGCCTCGGCAAGACGGAGAAGCTGGAGCGGTCGGAATCCGGCGATCTCGGCCTGCGCGTCTTCATCGGCCGGCGGCAGGCCATCGTCTCCTCCACCGACCGCAGCGCCGCGGCGCTGGACGCGCTGGTCGAGCGCGCCGTCGCCATGGCCCGCGTGGTGCCGGAGGATCCCTTCACCGGGCTGGCCGATCCGGAGCAGCTGGCGCGGGACCTTCCCGACCTCGACGTGCTCGACCCGGAGGAGCCCGCCGCGGAGACGCTGATCGAGCGCGCCCGCACCGCCGAGGAGGCCGCGCTGGCGGTCGGGGGCGTCACCAACTCCGAGGGCGCCGACGCCGGCTGGAGCCGCTCCACCATCGCCATCGCCGCGTCGAACGGCTTCGCCGGCAGCTACGGGGTGTCGCGGCAGTCGCTGTCGGTCTCGGTTCTGGCCGGAACCGGCACCGGTATGGAGCGCGACTACGACTACGACAGCAAGGTCTACGGGGCCGACCTGCGCCCCGCCGCCGCCATCGGGCGCGAGGCCGGCGAACGCGCGGTGCGCCGCCTGAACCCGCGCCGGGTGAAGAGCTGCAAGGTGCCCGTGCTGTTCGACCCGCGCGTCTCGCGCGGGCTGCTCGGCCACCTCACCGGCGCCATCAGCGGCCCCAGCATCGCGCGCGGCACCAGCTTCCTGAAGGACCGGCTGGGCGAGCGGATCTTCCCGGCGGGCGTCACCATCGTCGACGACCCGCATGTGAGGCGCGGCCTGCGCTCCCGCCCCTTCGACGCCGAGGGGGTGGCGACCAGCCGGCGCGCCATCGTCGAGGACGGCCGGCTGACCACCTGGCTGCTCGACCTGCGCTCGGCCCGCCAGCTCGGGCTGGCCACCACCGGGCATGCGGCGCGCGGCACTTCCGGCCCCCCCGGCCCGGCCCCGGCCAACGTCTACATGGCCGCTGGGATGCGCAGCCGCGACGCGCTGCTCGCCGAGATCAAGGACGGGCTCTACGTCACCGACCTGATGGGCATGGGCGTCAACGGGGTGACCGGCGACTACAGCCGGGGGGCCGGCGGATTCTGGATCGAGAACGGCCGGATCGCCCATCCGGTGACCGAGCTGACCATCGCCGGCAACCTCAAGGAAATGTTCCTGAACATCGAGGCGGCCGACGATCTGGAGCTGAGATTCGGCATGGACGCGCCGACCCTGCGCATCGACGGGATGACCATCGCCGGCCTGTAGGCGGAGCGGCGGCGGGGCGGGTCGCCCGCCCCGCCCCGCCCCGCCGCCGGGTCATAGGACGGATCGGCTGTTCGGCAGGGTTTTTTGCGACTGCGAGAGGAAAGTTGCGGCGCAATTTCCCCAATTGGCGTATGGTTTGCGGTGGCGCGGCCGGGCCTTCCGGCCAGCGATGCCCAAAGGAGCCCCCATGACCACTCAGGAACTCCAGCCCTCGGCCGGCGACACCGCCCTCGACGCCGAGCCCCGCATCAAGACCGAGACTCTTGCGCCCCTCGACAAGGCACGCCCGAGCGACGACGCCTACCACGCGGCGGCTGCCCTCGCCCACCGCACCTCCGCCTGACCCCCACCGGCGCTTCAACCGGCGCGCCACGGCCGGGCGAGCCGGCATCGCCAGACGCTGGCGGTCCCGTCGCCCCGGCCGGCAAGGCATCCGTCACACCGTTCCCGGCACGCCCAAGGCATCGTCCCGTCATCGTGTCCATGGATGGCGGGTGTCGGCCCGCAATTCCGGGCGCCGACGCAAGGCCGGATCTCCTCCTGGCATTCCGGATGCTGATTCGACGGAACAAGGCACCGGATTCCCCCGCCCGATCCTCCCCCGCCTTTGGGGAAGGGCAAAATCTCCCTCGCATGAGGCGCGGCACGGCCGGGCATTCCCTCGCCGCCGGCGGGCCCGCACGGCCGCCGGGCCCTGACGCGGAGCCGGTGCCCGCCTGAGCGGCGGCATGGTGCCGGCCGCACCAAAGCCTTACCTTCGCCACAACCGCCCGTGCTAGTGTGCGCGCGACCGCGGCCGGAGCGCCGGCCGCGGTGGTTCTGGAAGCGGCCGGAGAGCCGGCCGCGTTGATTCTGGAGGCGGCCGGGATACCGGCCGCTTGGCTTTTCGAATGACGTTCCGAGCCGAATGCTTCAGTCCCTTTACCGCGGCCTGACGACCATCGCCGGGCCGGCGGTGCGCCTCTACCTGGACCGCCGACGCGCCGCCGGCAAGGAAGACCCCGCCCGCCAGGCGGAGCGTTTCGGCACGGCCTCGCGGCCCCGGCCGGCCGGGCGGCTCGCCTGGATCCACGCGGCCAGCGTCGGCGAGGCCAACTCCGTCCTGGTGCTGGTGCGGCGCCTGCTGGCCGAGGCGCCGGACCTGACGGTGCTGATGACCACCGGGACGGTCACATCGGCCGAACTGATGGGCCGCCGGCTGCCCGAGCGCGCCATCCATCAGTATGTGCCGGTGGACCTGCCGGCGGCGGCGGGACGCTTTCTCGACCACTGGCGGCCCGACGTGGTGCTGTGGACCGAGTCGGAGATCTGGCCGAACCTCCTGACCGCGGTGCGGGCGCGGGGCATCCCGGCGGCGCTGGTCAACGCCCGCATGTCGGAACGCTCCTTCACCCGCTGGCGCTACGCCACCGGCCTCGTCGGGCCGCTGCTCGCCACCTTCCAGGTGACGCTGGCGCAGACCGCGGGCGATGCCGAGCGGCTGCGCCGCCTGGGCGCGACGGGGGTGACCAGCGTCGGCAACCTGAAATTCTCCGCCGAGCCGCCGCCGGCGCCGTCCGACCAGATCGCCGCCCTGGAGGCGGCGCGTGCCGGGCGCCCGGTCTGGCTGCTCGCCAGCTCCCACCCCGGCGAGGACGAGATCGCCGCCGTGGTGCACGCGGCGCTGGCCCCCCGCCTGCCCGGCCTGCTGACCATCGTGGTGCCGCGCCACGCCCATCGGGGGGCGGCCGTCGCCGCGATGATGCGCGGGCGCGGGCTGGCCGCCACCCGGCGCAGCGACGGCGCGCTGCCCGGCGCCGCGGACGCCGTCCATGTCGCCGACACCATGGGCGAGCTGGGCCTCTTCTACCGGCTGGCCCCGGTGGTGTGCATGGGCGGCTCCTTCGTGCCGCACGGCGGGCAGAATCCGGTTGAGCCGGCGCAGCTCGGCTGCGCGGTGCTGTACGGCCCGCACATGTGGAACTTCGCCGAGATCACCCACCAGCTGGAGGCCGCCGGCGGCGCCCTGCCGGTGGCCGACGACGCGGCGCTGGCCGTCGCGGTGGGGCGGCTGCTGGCCGACGGGGAGGCCCGCGCCCGCGTGGTCGACGGGGCCGCCCGCGTCACCGCCGACAACCGGCG
>JAEZHQ010000598.1 GCA_023416455.1 Pseudomonadota bacterium
CATGGCGCGGACGGTGGAGGGCTCGGCCCTGGTCGCCCGCTTCTGCAACCCCGACCGCCTGCGCGACGGCTACCGCCGCCTCGACCGGGCCGGCCGGTGGCGGCTGTTCTGCCTCGCCCTGTGGGCCGAACGGTTCGGGGTGGCCGCCTGAACCGGCGCTTCAGGACGGGGGTGGTGCGCGGGTCTGAGCGGCAACGCGCGGAGGTCCGATTGGACATCCCGCCTCAAAACCGCAGCGTGTCATCATCCTGCGGCTGCGCCAGGACCTCCGGCACGCGGCTATGGTGCGCGATCCAGGCCCGGGTGCTGGGGCAAATCCAGCCCGCCACCTCCAGGATGCTCGAGTAGTCCGCCGCCAAGTGCCGGCCGAAGATGGGTTCGTGGTGTGCGATTCGGTTGCGAAACGTCCGGAGATAGTCGAGCGGCCGGTGCACGTCCGCGCGCGGCTTGCGGATGTGGGGGAACGCCTTGTGCAGGGCGGGGCGCCACAGCGTCATGTCGTAGTTCGCCCGGCTTGTCCAGACACCCGCCAGGTTGCCGCCGCGTCCCAGCAGCGAGACCCAGAAGCCGAACGCCAATGCGGCCACCACATGCGACTGATCGACCGGATAGCCTTCCCGCTCCAGATCGGCCTTGGCGCCCGCAACACGTTTGAGAGCGCCGACGTCAAGGCGGCATTGGGAATTGTCGTACCAATCCGGCCCGTAGACCGCGGAGAGCTGGCGGTGCATGGCGTTGCGCACAGCCACCTCCAGGCCCTGGAGAGGCCCGTAGAAGGCGGCGCTGGCCGCGGTGTTCCAGGTGTAGAGGCGCAGCGCCTTTTCCCGGTCACCGCTGGCCGCGACGATGTAGGTCGCCATGCGCTCGGGTGACAGCGATGCCTCCAGCGCGCTGAGGATCGTGGGATTAAGGGTAAAGGCGTTGACGCTCATCTGAGAACCGCCTAAATCTGTGTATGTAGGCCCCGGACCCGCCTCTGCGAAAGCATGCGACCGGGGCTCAGCATTTCCGGGGGCCGCCTGGTCCTTCTGGTGTCGCAGCTCAGACCGGCGCCGGGCCTCGTGTTTTGTCGGCTTCGGATTAGAGCCGGGCTTCGCCAGCACCTCCCGTTTGGACGTAGCCTCGCCAATCTCATCCTCGACTTGCCGGAACTCCGGCTCAGGCGCTATCAGGTAGTGTCTCTGTTTGAATTTACCGACTGTAGCTGTTGCGTAGCGTCTCCATCTTGGTGCGCCCGTGCGGGATCGCACCAGTGCCGTCCACCACGGTCACCCCATGCTTCCCCACAAGGGGGATGATTCGCTGTTGAACCCACTCGGATATTGAAGCGGTTCCAGCGGCTTTGCGTTGATAGTTATAATCGCCCAATTTGGTGTTTGTCGGTGCCTGGATGGCGATGCGGACCTCTTCAAGTTCGAAAACGGCTTGCTCAATTTCACGCAGCGTCATGCGATGACTCCTGCCACCTATAACGGGATAGACTTACCCTTTTGATTGATATTAGGCGGTTATCCATGCAGTATAAAGTCCCTTAATAAGGCATTGTTTGACGGGACCAGAACACCGGGCAAGGGCCACCTTGAAGCCGGCAGAGCGTCTGCCGAACCCATTGAAATTCCTTGGCTTACGTCGTCGAGCCATCCGATACATCCAAGGTCGAACCCGGGTTTTGTCCCTGTTGCGGCGTTGATCGACGCATATCCGCGTGTTAAGCGGCGTGCAAAAGTCTGCCAATTCCCGGGGTGATCGGTCAGTGTCATCGGCGCCCCACATTGCGGCGAACCGGGTGTCGCGCGAGGATGAGGGCCGAGTCGTGGATTCCGGCCAGGATCAGGCCGTCTCGGTGGCGGCGCGTTCGGCCTTCCAGGCCCAGGGCAGCAGGCGGTCGAGTTGGTTGGCCTTCGTCGCACCGGCGGCCATGCGTTCGAGCCGGTCGGTGAGCCAAGCGACGGGATCGACGTCGTTGAGCCGTGCGGTCCGGATCAGCGAGGTGAAGACGGCCGCGGTCTGGCGATCGAATCGCCACGCCGACCAGTCGAAGGTCTTGCGCGACAGCCCCGGCGCCGCGCGGCAATCGCCGCGTCACCGGCCGCTCGCCCGCCACGCCTCGACGTGATCCCGCCGGAACGACGCGGCCGAGCCCGTCGCCGTCGATCCCATCCTCGCCACCCGCTGAGGCCGGCCTGCGCGCCGCCATCCAGGCCGACCTTGCCAGGTCGCCGTTTCAGGGCGAAAACCACGGCAAGGTTCGGGCCTGCCTGACACTCCATTCAGCGGATGCGCCAATCAGAGCGGGCTTTCCCCCGTGCCTTCGCCGACCAGCCCGGCCGGCCGCACCGCGGCGCGGCCGTCGAGCGGGGCGATGCGGTCGTAGAGCTTCATCAGCTCCCGCTCCTCGTTGGCCCAGTTGTAGAGGGTCTTGACCACCTCGCGGCCACGCCGGCCCATGGCCTCGGCCTCCTCGGGATTGGCGAACATCCAGTCGATGGCGGCGGCGATGGCCGCCGGATCGCAGGGTGGCACGCACAGGCCGCAGCGGTTCTGCTCCACGATGCCGCGGTGGTAGGGGAAGTCGACGGTGATGACCGGGATGCCGGCGGCCATGTACTCGAACAGCTTGACCGGCTGCGTGTCGAAGTAATTCTGGGTGGGATAGTAGAGCGCCACGCCGACCCGGCTCTCGCCGAGCAGGCGCTGCACCCCGGCGCGGTCCAGACGGCCGCGGAAGTCCACCCGCGGCCAGCCCGGCGAGGCTTCCATGCGCGCCCGCAGGGCCGCCGATTCGATGTTTCCGGCGAGCAGCAGGCGGGCGCCGTGGCCCTCGGCGGCCAGCCCCATGGCGTCCACCATTTCCGCGGTGCAGCGGTCGGCGGTGATGCTGCCGACGAAGGCGACGCCGCGCCGTTCGGCGAAGGGAGGGGCGCCCTCGCCGGTGAATTCGTTGAACAGGGCGAAGTTCTGGACCAGCGCGGTGCGCGCCGGCGGGAAGCGTCTCGCGATCACCGGCGTGGCGGCCACCACCCCGGACATGGTGCGGCCGGCGAGCCATTCCACGCCTTCGGCCACCGCTGCCAGGGGCCGGCGCAGGGCGCGCGGGATCCAGGCGCGGGTCACGATGTCGCGGGGCAGATCCTCGTGCACGTCGTAGACGGTCCGCTTGCCGAGCAGCCGGAGCAGCAGCCCGGCGGGAATCAGCTCGGGATCGTGGAAGTGGTAGACGTCGGCCCGTTGCTTCAGGCTGGCCCGCAGCACCGACGCGGTCGTGCCCAGCAGCCGGGGCAGCAGGCCGGAACGGCGCTTCACCGCCACGATGTCGACCTCCTGGCGGCGGGTCGGGCGGCCGTCGGCGCTGCGGTAGCGGTTGTCGGGAATGACGTAGGACACCTCGTAGCCGGCCCGCGCCAGGCCGACGCACTCCTTGGCGAAGATGCGGGCGTCGTCGGCGAGGTGGGTGGAGGAGAAATGGACGACCCGGACGCGCCCGGCCGGCGCCGGGTGCATCCGCGAGAGGCGGTGTTGCATGCCTGTGGTATCCCCTGCCGTCGGCGGAACGTTCCCTTGCGGACCGCACCGCGGTGCGTTTTCAAGGATGTGTTCTCAGTAAGGACACATATTTTCTTACCTTACCGGCGCCGCCGCCGCTCTTGAAACACGCAAAGAGGCAGGGACGGCATCCAAGCGCCTAGCGCGAATCTCCTTTCGAGGACCCGGCCTTCCGGGTGGGTGGGGGGCGTCCGCCTTTTGCCGTGTTATCTTTTCCATGGGCTTCGCGCAAGATGGCCGGACCCGATCCGGGGAGGGAAAATGACGTCCACGACGCACACCCAATTCCATCCGGCCGCCGGCGCGTTGCCGGCCGCCCGGCCCTTCGCCCTTCTGCGCGACGACCTGCTGTCCATCGAAACCTGCTTCATCCTGTTCATCTTCGCCGGCCGCATCAAGGGGCTGCCCGAGTTCCGCAGCATCCCCGTGGATCTGACGCTGCTGTTCTTCACCCTGACCTTCGCCCTGGTGGTGTGGGGGGTGGCGTCGCGCCGGCTGAGGCCGCTGCCGATCGACGCCCCGACCATCCTGATGATGGCTTTCTGCGGCTTTGCGGTGGTCAGCGTCTACTGGTCCAGCCTCGACCCCCGGAACATCGACAAGGCCTGGCGCTTCATCCTGGTCGGCGCCAGCAGCTACTTCTTCGTCGTCGTGCTGGCGCAGGACCGGCAGCGGCGGGCGCGGCTGGTCCGGCTGGTGGTCGGCTTCAGCGCCGCCCTCATGATTTACTATGCCTATTACCGCTGGGTCGTCGGCATCGACCAGATGGAGCTGTACAACACCGGCCGGGTCAACGGGAACAACTACATCGAATACGCCACCCACGCCAGCTACCTGTTCTTCGGCTGTCTGGCTCTGGTCATTCACGGCCCGGCCCGGCGGCTGCCGTGGGCGCTGGCCGGCGCCGTCGGCGCGCTGTTCGCGCTGATGCTGATCGGCGCCCGCGGACCGCTGGTCTTCTCGGCGGTCGCCATCCTGCTGGCCGGCGGCGGGCTGCTGCTGAGCCCGCCCCGCTTCGCCAGCGGTGCGCGCCGGCTGCTCATCCTGCTGGCGGTGCTGGTCGCCATGGCCTGGGCGGGCTTTGCGGCGCTGGTCGCCGTCAAGGGGCCGAGCGGGGCGACCGAGCAGCTCTACACGCTCCAGCGCTTCCAGCTGCAACTCTCCAACGAGAACACCCATTCGCTGGACGTGCGCTCGGAGGCCCGCGACCTCGCCTGGCGGCGCTGGCTGGAGCAGCCCATGCTGGGCTGGGGCCTGGGCGAGTTCCGCATCCAGCACAGCCTGGAGTTTCCGCACAACCTGTCCCTGGAGGTGCTGATGGAAACGGGGCTGGTCGGTGCCTGTCTTTTCTTTCCGGCGTTGCTCATAGCGGTGGCGGCCTGCTTCCGCATGGCCCGGGACCGCCGGACGGGCTGGACCGACGCCACCATCGCCCTGCTGTTCCTGACCGAATTCCTGTCCCATACGACGGTGCAGGGCTACCTGCTCGACGACCGCATCTATTTTGCCCTCCTCGGGATGGTGATCGGCTGGCGGGTGGAGGCGGCGCGCGGTGGCCCGGAGACGGCCGCGGCGGCGATGGAGGCGGCGAAGGGCGCCGTTCCGGCACCCGACCGGGCGGCGGCCGGCGCCGTGGCGCGGTGGTGATGCGGACGGCGCCGGCCGGCTACCCCCTTCTTTCCGCCGCCCGGGGCATCCCTATTTTCCTCTCGCCTTCGCCCGGCCTTATGTTTATAGGAAATGATAAGATAAGATAGCATTCTCCGTGCACGGCAACGGGAGGACCATTGGATGACGGCATTTGCTTTGGTCGGTTGCGGTCGCATTGCCAAACGGCATGCCGACCTCCTCGCCGGCGGGCAGATCAACGGCGCCACCCTGGCGGCGGTGGCGGAGGTCAAGGAGGACCGCCGCCAAGCCTTCTCCAGGGAGTACGGCGTCCCGGGCTACAGCGACTATCACGCCATGATGGCGGAGATGGGCGACAGGATCGACGTCATCAGCGTCCTCACCGAAAGCGGCAACCACGCCCGGCACACCATCGACCTCGCCCGCTACGGCAAGCACATCGTCGTCGAGAAGCCCATGGCGCTGACCCTGCGCGACGCCGAGGCGATGATCCGGGCCTGCGATGCCGCCAACGTGAAGCTGTTCGTGGTCAAGCAGAACCGCTTCAACCTGCCGGTGGTCCGCCTGCGCCAGGCCATCGAGGCGGGGCGTTTCGGCAAGATCGTCATGGGCACGGTGCGGGTGCGCTGGGCGCGGCCGCAGGCCTATTACGACCAGGATCCCTGGCGCGGCACGCTGGCCATGGACGGCGGCGTCTTCGCCAACCAGGCGAGCCACCACGTCGACCTGCTGGAATGGCTCCTGGGCGAGCCGGAGACCGTCTTCGCCAAGGCCCGCACGGCGCTGGTCGACATCGAGGCCGAGGACACCGGCGTGGCGCTGATCACCTTCGCCAGCGGCGCCATCGGCGTGGTCGAGGCGACCACCGCCACCCGGCCCAAGGATCTGGAGGGCTCCATCTCCATCCTCGGCGAGCGCGGCACGGTGGAGATCGGCGGCTTCGCCGTGAACGAGATGAAGACCTGGAACTTCGTGGACCAGGGGCCGGAGGACGAGGCCGTCCTGCGCGAATGCCGCGAGACCCCGCCCGACGTCTACGGCTTCGGCCACAAGCACTACCTGAACAACGTCGTCGACAGCGTCCGGCATGGCGGCCGGGCGCTGGTCGACGGGCTGGAGGGCTACAAGTCGCTGGTCCTGCTGTCGGCCATCTACGAATCCATCGCCCAGGAGCAGGAGGTGCGCCTGCGCTTCCGGCCCCGGGTCTCCAAGCTGGGGGTGACCTTCGCATGACCGCCGCCACCACCCTGGACCGCATCCCCTTCGTCAATCTGGGGCGGCAGCTCGAACGGCTGCGCCCCGAGCTGGTCGCCGCCTTCGAGGCGGTGCTCGACAGCCGCGGCTTCATCAAGGGTCCCCATGTGGCGGCCTTCGAGGCCGCCTTCGCCGCCGCCATCGGCGCCCGCCGTGCCGTCGGCTGCGCCAACGGCACGGCGGCGGTGGCGCTGGCCCTGGAGGCGGCGGGCATCGGCCCCGGCGACGAGGTGCTCGTCCCCTCCCTGACCTTCATCGCCACCGGCGAGGCGGTCTGCCACGTCGGGGCCACGCCGGTCTTCTGCGACATCGACCCGGAGACCTACACGCTCGACCCCGGCGACGCCGCGCGCCGGCTGACCCCGCGCACCCGCGCCATGGTCCCGGTCCATCTCTACGGCACCCCGGCCGACATGGACCCGCTGCTGGCGCTCGCGGCCGAGCACGGCCTGCTGGTCGTCGAGGACTGCGCGCAGGCGCATCTGGCGACCTACCGGGGCCGCACCGTGGGGACCATCGGCGCCGCCGGCGCCTTCAGCTTCTTCCCCGGCAAGAATTTGGGGGCGCTGGGGGACGCCGGGCTGGTGGCCACGGCGGACCCGGCGCTGGCCGAGCGGGTCGCCAAGCTCGCCGACCACGGCCGCCTGTCCAAGTACGAGCACGACCTGATCGGCTACAACCAGCGGCTGGACGGGCTCCAGGCGGCGCTGCTCGCCGTCAAGCTGCCCCACCTGGCCGACTGGACGGTGCACCGCCGCCGCGTGGCGCGCCGCTACGACGGCCGCCTGCGCCCGGCCGGGATCAAGGTGATCACGCCGCCGGCGGGGGCGGAGCCGGTCTACCATCTCTACGTCATCGAGGTGGAGGACCGCGCCGCGGTGATGGCCGAGCTGGCCGCGCTCGGGGTGGAGACGGGGGTCCACTACCCGTGCCCGCTCCACCGTCAGCCCGCCTTCCGCCATCTCCCCGCGGTGGAGCTGCCGCACGCCGAACGGGCGGCGGCGCGGGTGCTCAGCCTGCCGATCTGCGGGGAGATCGGCGACGAGGAGGCGGACCAGGTGTGCGACCGCGTGCTGGCCGTCGTGGGCCGGGGCGGGCGCTGAGAAGCCGGAGGCGGACCGGGGGCGGCTGGGGACCGCCGCCGGGCGCCTCCCGCCCGGCGCTCACCCGCCGACGGTCCGCCGGGGGCCGGGGCCGGTGGCGTGGATGTGGAAGAGGGTGCTTCCGTAGGCGTAGGCGGCGATCCGCTCGACGGCCGGGTCGGTCGCCAGCGCATCGGCCAGCCCGCCGGGGTTGGAGAGGATGATCAGGACCCGGCGGGGGTGCGCCGCCACCGAGGCGTGAAGGTTGGCCAGCACCCTGGCCATGACCGCCGGCCGGAAGGGGTTGAAGAAGAACAGCACGGTTTCGTCCCCGGCGAAGCTGTAGTCGGCGGCGTCGGCCTCGACGACCGACAGGGCGGGGGCAGGCTTCCCCCGCCGTTTCCGGTGCCGCATGATTTGCAGATTCTCCCGGCAGACCGCGCACAGCTCCGGCGCGAACTCGACCCCGACGGCACGGCGGAACGGATAGGCCGCGGCGACGCAGAGGACCCGGCCCTTGCCGCAGCCGAAATCGACGAGCACGCCGCCCGGCGCCAGCGGGCCGGCGGGTGCGGCCAGCCACGTCATCAGCCTGCGGAAGGCGCGCACCCGCGTCGGCGCGTAGTCGATGCCGAGATGCTTGTGGCGGCCGCGGACGTTCAGCCCGCGCAGCGCCACCGTGCGCGCGGTCTCGGTGCCGTGCCAGCGGTCGAACCAGAAATCCTCGGCGAGGGCCGCCACGTTCTGCATGGTGCCGCGCCAGCCGTTGCGCCGCACGCTGCCGGCCCACCGGCCGAGCACGCTCCGGACGGTGTGCAGGCGCAACCGGCCGCCCTTCGCGAGTTGAAACTGCGACATTCTGCATTGCTCTCGTCTGGTTGGAACGACGCGCCGCCCGGCCGCGCGGCCGGCGGCCTGGACGGTGCCGAGCCCGGCTAGGGCGGCTTGCGCCGCCGTCGGACGGGGAGGCCGGGCCGCCTCAGCCGAGGCGGCGCAGCAGCCGTCGCGCGCTGTCATGGAGGCCGGAGCGGCGCAGCCCGCGCTTCAGCGCGCCGCGCACGGGTTCGGGCAGGAAGGAGAAGGGCGGGGCGAGCCCGGCCTTGCGTGTCTTCATCATGGGCACCCTGCGGTCGTAGGCGACGCGGTGGACCGTCAGCAGGCCGCGTGCGCTGTCCAGGACCAGGAAGGTGGCACGGCCGTCGTCGGTGCGCGGCTCGCCGACGGTGCCGGGGTTGACGAGGTAGAGGGCATCGTCGCGCAGCCGGATCTCGTCGCCGTCGATCCGCCGCGTCACGCCCTGGCGCCGCTCGTGCACGCCGACCCGGTGGGTGTGCCCGTAGGCGCAGATCCGCGCGCCCGACGGGTGGGCGGCCAGCGCCTCGAAGCTCAACCCCCGGCGCTCGTCGCTGTCGAGCCGGACCAGCTCGCAGCCCTGCTCGGGGTGGAGCGCCCCGTGCACCGCCACCAGCCGGCCCTCGACGCTGGCCTTCAGCGGCAGGCCGGCGAGGAAGCCGCACAGCTCGGGCGCCAGCCGCGCGCGCGTCCAGGCGACGGCGCGCGCGGCGGTGAGGCCGAAGGTCTCGGTGCCGATCTGCCCGGTCACCGCCCGGTCATGATTGCCGGCCACGCACAGCGCGCCGGCCGCCCGCAGCAGGGCGATGCATTCCGCGGGGTTGGTGTTGTAGCCCACGATGTCGCCCAGGCAGACGATGCGGTCGACGGACTCCGCCGTGACCGCGTCCAGGATGGCCCGCAGCGCCTCCTCGTTGGCGTGAATGTCGGAGAGGATCGCGAAGCGCATCGCCTTTTCCCCGCTCACGCACCGCTTTTGTCGGCGTGGGCCGGCCGCGGCCGCGGCGGCGCGGCCGTGGCGCGGCGGCGCGGCAGCC
>JAEZHQ010000479.1 GCA_023416455.1 Pseudomonadota bacterium
AATCGGAAAGGATTCGGAGCATGGCTTTGCGCGTGGCCAACTGGAACGTCTTCCACGGAACCATCAACAATGTGACGCCGCAAACGCGGATGACCAACTTCGCCGCCTATTGCTGGGCTCTGGCCCCGCAGGCCGACATCATCGCCTTCCAGGAGGTGCCGGCGGCGGCGATCACCAACATGGCGGCGGTGGTGAACGGCACCGGATACCAGTTCCTGACCATCGGCAGCGAGTATCCGCCCTCGCCGCCGCCTCCGGCCAGCACCACCAGCGACGGCTACGCCGTCCTCTACAACCCCGCCCGGGTCGCGCCGACGGGCGCGCTGGCCTTCTTCCAGCGGCAGAACTTCCAGGTCGGCGTCAGCCAGGGGCGTCCCCCGGTCGTCACCACCTTCAACCGGACGGGGAACCCGGCGGCCTCGGTCCGCTTCGCGGACTGGCACAATGAAACCGGAGTCTGGGCGCAGTCGGGGATCACCGGCCTCCACAACAGCTTCATCCAGCTCGGCGGCTATTCCGTCATCGCCGGCGATTTCAACGTGCAGGCCTCGGCCTTGCAGAACCCCGTGTTCCCGAACTGGGACTCGGTCTACAACAGCGTCGACTTCATCCTGAGCAACCGGACGACCACCGCGGTGGCCCCGCCGAACATCGGCACCTTCCTCAGCGACGTCCACTACGCGATCATCGCCGACGTGAACGTCCCGGGCTTCTGAGCGCGGCGGGCGGCCCGCCGGTCAGAACAGGGCCAATTGGGCACCCGGCGCCGGCGGGGCACGGAAGGCCGTGGTGTCCAGCGCGGCGATGGCCTGGAGCCGGCCCGCCAGGCCGAGCCGCCGGCAGGCCGCGTGGAAGCGCTGGCGCAGCAGGTCGGCGTAGGGGCCGGCGCCGGTGAAGCGGCTGCCGAAGGCGGGGTCGTTGAGCCGGCCGTCCCGGCACTGGCGGACCAGCGACAGCACGCGCCGGGCGCGGTCCGGCCGGTGGGCCTCCAGCCAGGCCGCCATGAGATCCTTGACCTCGTGGGGCAGCCGAAGCAGCAGGTAGGCGGCGCCCACCGCCCCCGCCGCGGCGGCGGCGGCCAGGATGTCCTCCAGCTCCGGATCGGTCAGCCCCGGGATCATCGGCGAGGCCATGACGGCGACCGGGATGCCGGCGTCGCTGAGCGCCCGGATGGTTGCCAGCCGCCGGTGCGGCGCGGCGGCACGGGGCTCCAGCGTCCGCGCCAGGGCGGCGTCGAGCGTGGTCACCGAGACGCAGACCATGGCCAGCCGCCTGGCCGCCATGGGCGCCAGCAGGTCGATGTCCCGCGTGACCAGCGCCGACTTGGTGGTGATCATGACCGGGTGGTCGAAGGCGGCCAGAACCTCCAGGACGCGCCGGGTGATCCGGTGCTCCCGCTCGATCGGCTGGTAGCAGTCGGTGTTGGTGCCGAGCGCGACGGTGCGGCATCGGTAGGTGCGGGCGCGCAGCTCGCGCTCCAGAAGCTCCGGCGCGTCGAACTTGGCGAACAGCCGCGTTTCGAAATCGAGCCCCGGCGACAGGCCGAGATAGGCGTGGGTCGGGCGCGCGTAGCAGTAGACGCAGCCGTGCTCGCAGCCCCGGTAGGGGTTCACGGACTGCTCGAAGGGAATGTCGGGGGAGCTGTTGCGGCTGATCACCGTGCGCGCGCTGTCCGCCTGCACGGTCGTCGGCAGCGGCGGCGCCTCCCCCTCCTCCCCGTCCTCCGGCGGGTGGAACCAGCCGTCGTCCACGGCCTGGCGGGAGAGGCGGTCGAAGCGCGGCGCCGGGCTTCCCACGGCGCCGCGCCCCTTCCTCTTGCGGTCTGGCAGCGCGTCATCCATGCCGCCAGACTAGCCGAAGCCCGGAACAAATCAAGAACTCAATCGGTCCGGAATCCGATCGCGCGGGAAACCATTGGGCGGTTCCGGACCGGATCCCGTCACTCCAGCAGGGACAGCGGCAGGGCGGTGGTGTGCTTGATCTCCGACAGGGCGATGGCGGAGTTGGTCTCGTGCACGGCCGGAAGCTGGGACAGGCTCTCGCGGAAGAATCGCTCGTAGGATTCGACGTCCCGGGTGACCGCCTTGATGATGTAGTCGGTGGCGCCCATCAGCGTGTAGCACTCCAGCACCTCGGGCAGGCAGCGCACCGTCTCCTCGAACTCGGGCAGGGTCCGGCGGCCGTGAGCGGCGAGCTTCACCTGCGCGAACACCATGACGTTCAGCCCGAGCTTCTTGCGGTCGAGCAGGGTGGCGCGCAGGCGGATGACCCCGTCCTCCTCCATCCGCTTGATCCGCCGCCAGCAGGGGGCCTGCGACAGCCCGACCCGCTCGGCGATCTCGGCGGTGGAGAGGCGGGCGTCGGATTGCAGCAGGGCGAGGATACGGCGGTCGACGGCATCGAGGGTGGTCGGCATTGATGACGCTCCAGTTTGGCAAACGGCGAATGGATCAATTCCCAATTTCCCGTTATCGGGCATAACAACGCAAAGAAAATTCGTTGGTCAAACGGTATAATGGGCGCCGTGGCCGACCCCGGCGGCGCGCCGTCGCGACAGCGCTTTCCCGCACCACGCCCCGCCGCCCGGCCGGTGCCGTCCGCTGCCCCCTCATGCCCGGGAAGATCGCCATGGATGCTCCTGCGCCCCTCAGCCTGCATGTGCCCGAGCCGCCGGAAAGGCCCGGCCGGGCCGCCGATTTCAGCGGCCTGGCGGTGCCGCCGGCGGGAGCCGCCCGCCGCCCCGAGGTCGCCGGCCCGGCGGCGGAGATGACCGATCTCGCCTACGGCCTCATCCGCGTGCTCGACGAGCAGGGCCATGCGGTCGGACCCTGGGATCCGGGGCTCGACGCCGGCACGCTGCGGCGCGGGCTGCGGGCGATGATGACGGTGCGCGCCTACGACGAGCGGATGCTGCGGGCGCAGCGCCAGGGCAAGACCTCCTTCTACATGAAGTGCACCGGAGAGGAGGCGATCGCGGTGGCCCAGGCGATGGCGCTCGACCGCGCCGACATGCTGTTCGCGACCTACCGCCAGCCGGGGCTGCTGGTCGCCCGCGACTGGCCGCTGGCCGACATGATGTGCCAGGTCTTCTCCAACAGCGGCGACCGGCTGAAGGGCCGCCAGATGCCGGTCTTCTATTCGAGCCGGGAGGCCGGATTCTTCTCGATCTCCGGCAATCTGGGGACGCAGTTCAGCCAGGCGGTCGGCTGGGCCATGGCCTCGGCCTGCAAGGGCGACCACCGGATCGCCGCCGCCTGGATCGGCGAAGGCGCCACCGCGGAGGGCGACTTCCACCACGCCCTGACCTTCGCGTCGGTCTACCGCGCCCCGGTGATCCTCAACCTCGTCAACAACCATTGGGCCATCTCCTCCTTCCACGGCCTGGCGGGCGGGGAGCGGACGACCTTCGCGGCCCGCGGCATCGGCTACGGCATCCCCAGCCTGCGGGTGGACGGCAACGATTTCCCGGCGGTCTTCGCGGTCACCGCCTGGGCGGCGGCGCGGGCGCGCGCCAACCTCGGCCCGACGCTGATCGAGCTGGTGACCTACCGGGTGGCCGCCCATTCCACCAGCGACGATCCCGCCAAGTACCGGCCGGAGGAGGCCGGCGCCCGCTGGCCGCTGGGCGATCCCGTCGACCGGCTGCGCCAGCACCTGATCGTGCGCGGCGACTGGTCGCAGGCGCAGCACGAGGAGCTGGAGCGGGAGGTGGCCGCCGCGGTGCAGGCGGCCGCCAAGGAGGCCGAAGCCCTCGGCACGCTCGACAAGGGGCCGTTCCATGCGCCCCGCACCATGTTCGAGGACGTCTACAAGGACATGCCCTGGCACCTGAGGCGCCAGAGCCGGCAGGCGGGGGTCTGAGCGATGCCGACCATGACCATGGTCCAGGCGCTGAACGCGGCGATGGACGTGATGCTGGCGCGCGACGGCGACGTCGTCGTGCTGGGCGAGGATGTCGGCTACTTCGGCGGGGTGTTCCGCTGCACCGACGGGCTGCAACGCAAGCATGGGCGCACGCGCGTCTTCGACACCCCGATCGCCGAGGCCGGCATCATGGGCGTCGCCGTCGGCATGGCCGCCTACGGCCTGCGCCCGGTCGCCGAGATCCAGTTCGCCGACTACATCTACCCGGCCTGCGACCAGATCATCTCCGAGGCGGCGCGGCTTCGCTACCGCTCGGCCGGCGAGTTCACCGCCCCGCTCACCGTGCGCGCGCCCTACGGCGGCGGCATCTATGGCGGCCAGACCCACAGCCAGAGCCCGGAGGCCATCTTCACCCACGTCGCCGGGCTGAAGACGGTGATCCCCTCCACCCCCTACGACGCCAAGGGGCTGCTGATCAGCGCCATCGAGGACGACGACCCGGTGATGTTCTTCGAGCCCAAGCGCCTCTACAACGGCCCCTTCGAAGGCTACCACGACCGGCCGGTGGTGCCCTGGGCCCGGCATCCCGCCAGCGAGGTGCCGGACGGCCACTACGCCATCCCGCTGGGCAAGGCGGCGACGGTGCGCGCCGGCGGCGACGTCACCATCCTCGCCTACGGCACCATGGTGCATGTGGCGCTGGCGGCGGCGCGCGACTCCGGGATCGACGCCGAGATCCTCGACCTGCGCACCCTGGTGCCGGTCGACATCGAGGCCATCACGGAGTCGGTCCGCAAGACCGGCCGTTGCGTCATCGTGCATGAGGCGACCCGCACCGGCGGCTTCGGGGCCGAGCTGTCGGCCCTGGTCCAGGAGGAGTGCTTCCATCACCTGGAGGCGCCGATCGAGCGGGTCACCGGCTGGGACACCCCCTACCCGCACGCCTTCGAGTGGGCTTATTTCCCCGGCCCGGAGCGGATCGCCGAGGCGCTGCGCCGCGTGATGGAGGACTGACCATGGCACGCCATGTCATCAAGCTGCCCGACGTCGGCGAGGGCACCGCGGAGGCCGAGATCGTCGCCTGGCACGTGGGTCCCGGCGACCAGGTCGAGGAGGACCAGACCCTGCTGGAGGTCATGACCGACAAGGCGACGGTGGAAATCCCGTCGCCGCTGGCCGGCACCGTGGTCTCGATCAGCGGCGAGCCGGGCGCCCGGATGGCGGTGGGCTCCGAGCTGGTGCTGCTGGAGGTGGAGGAGGCCGGCGGCGAGGCCGTTCCCGCGGCGGACGGCCGGGAGGCGGCCGTCCCCCAGTCCGCGCCCGCCCTGGCGGCCGCGGATTCGCCCGCCCCCGCCGCCGTGGCGGAGCCGCTCCC
>JAEZHQ010000562.1 GCA_023416455.1 Pseudomonadota bacterium
CGGCGATCCGCTAACCATCTTTTCACCACGGGGCGGCCAGCCCCGCTGGAACCCACACCCGCATCCGCCGTTCCGTCCCTCCCCAACGATCCGGGCGCGGCGACCGACGAGCCCCCCGCTCCTGTCAGCGCCGTCCGACGCCCGACCGACGCACCCGTCGTCGGCCCGGGACCTCAGGCACTCCCCCCGCACGCTGATTCCCCAAGGTCCACCCATGCATCTCCAAGAGCTGAAGTGCAAGAGCCCCGCCGAACTCCTGGCGTTCGCGGAGGAGTTGCAGATCGAGAACGCCAGCACCCTGCGCAAGCAGGACATGATGTTCGCCATCCTCAAGCAATTGGCGGAAAACGACGTTCCGATCTTCGGCGACGGGGTGCTGGAGGTTCTCCAGGATGGGTTCGGGTTCCTGCGCTCTCCGGAAGCGAATTACCTGCCCGGTCCCGATGACATCTACGTCAGTCCCAGCCAGGTGCGGCGCTTCGGACTGCGCACCGGCGACACGGTGGAAGGGCAGATCCGCTCGCCCAAGGACGGCGAGCGCTACTTCGCCCTTCTCAAGGTCAACACGATCAACTTCGACGCGCCGGACAAGGTCCGCCACCGCATCAACTTCGACAACCTGACGCCGCTCTATCCCGACGAGCGTCTGCGCATGGAAGTCGACGATCCGACCAAGAAGAATTTCACCGGCCGCATCATCGATCTGGTGGCGCCGCTGGGCAAGGGCCAGCGCGGGCTGATCGTCGCCCCGCCGCGCACCGGCAAGACGGTGATGCTCCAGAACATCGCCCATTCCATCGCCACCAACCACCCCGAAGCCTACCTCATCGTGCTGCTCATCGACGAGCGGCCGGAAGAGGTGACGGACATGGCCCGCTCGGTCCGGGGCGAGGTCATCAGCTCCACCTTCGACGAGCCGGCCACCCGCCACGTCCAGGTCGCCGAAATGGTGATCGAGAAGGCCAAGCGCCTGGTCGAGCACAAGCGCGACGTGGTCATCCTGCTGGACTCCATCACCCGCTTGGCGCGCGCCTACAACACGGTGGTGCCAAGCTCGGGCAAGGTGCTGACCGGCGGCGTCGACGCCAACGCCCTGCAACGGCCCAAGCGCTTCTTCGGTGCCGCCCGCAACATCGAGGAGGGCGGGTCGCTGACCATCATCGCGACCGCGCTGATCGACACCGGCAGCCGCATGGACGAGGTCATCTTCGAAGAGTTCAAGGGCACCGGAAACTCGGAGATCATCCTCGACCGCAAGCTGTCGGACAAGCGCACCTTCCCGGCCATCGACATTTCCAAGTCGGGCACCCGCAAGGAAGAGATGCTGGTCGACAAGGGCACCATGTCGAAGATGTGGATCCTGCGCCGCATCCTGATGCCGATGGGCGTGACCGACGCGGTCGACTTCCTGGTCGACAAGCTGAAGCACACCAAGTCGAACTCGGAATTCTTCGAGTCCATGAACCAGTAGTGCCGGACCGGCACCGGAAGAACGGGGAAGGACCGACGAAAAAGGCGGGAAGCTCCAGGGCTTCCCGCCTTTTTCGTGGCGCAGGATGGGAGGCGGACCCTCCCATGCCAAAATGGGATCAGAACGCGATCAGAACGGGGCCTGCGGCGGCTGGGCCGGCTGGGCCTGCGGATCCTGGGCGCCGGTCTGGCGGCGGTAGAGGTCGACGAAATCGATCGGGTTGATCATCAGCGGCGGGTAGCCGCCGTCCTGGGTCGAACCGGCGACGATGGCGCGGGCGAAGGGGAACAGCATGCGCGGCGCCTCGATCAGCAGAACCGGGCGGTGGTGCTCCTGCGGCAGCCCCGGAAGCTGGAACAGGCCGCCGTAGGCGATCTCGACCAGGAAGGCGACGGCGTCGCCGTGCTTGGCCTCGCAATGCAGCTTCAGCACGACCTCGTACACGTCCTCGCTCATCGGCTGAACCTGGACGTCCACACCGATGTTCACCTGCGGCTGCGGCTGGCCGGGCAGCAGGCTGTGCGGGGCGTTGGGGTTCTCGAAGGACAGGTCCTTCACATACTGCGCGAGAACATGCATCGGCAGCGACGTGGTGGCAGCCTGTTCTTGACCGTTGCTCTGCTGGTCGGACATGGACGACTCCTGGCCGCGGGGCGGCATCACGGGTGATTTGGCATTGGGATCCGCTGGCTAGCACGGATCCGGTGAACCGACAATGGAAAGCGGCCGGGCCGCGGGGGCCGGCGTCACCCGCGGTCCCGGTGATCCCCAGGGTCCCGGTGATCCCCACGGTCGCGGGGGTCCGCGTGACCCCAGCGGGAATCCGACAGGTGCGGCGTTTCGCCCGGGGGGGCGGCGCCGTTGTCGGGCACCTCGTGGAAATCGGCATCGATGACGCCGGGCGGCGGGCGGTGGCCCGGCCTTTCCCCGCCGCTCGTCCACACATGGAAGGAGCCTCTGCTCCGCAGACGGTTGAACAGCCAGCGGCCAAGCGCGTTGCGCAGCGGCCGGATCAGCAGCAGCAGGCCGACCGCGTCGGTCAGGAAGCCCGGAATGATCAGCAGGAGGCCGGCGGCCACGATGCAGAAGCCCTCGAAGACGGCGCCGACCGGCATCTCGCCCCGCTCTGCCGCCTCCTGGGCGCGCTTCATGGCGCCCAGCCCCTGCCGCCGCACCAGGACGGAGCCCAGCACGGCGGACAGGACAACGAGCCCGACCGTGGGCCAGAGGCCGATCCAGTCGCCGACCTGGATGAACAGCGCGATCTCGGCAATGGGCAGCAAAAGGATCAGAAGCAACGGATTCATGGCCGTCCTTGCTCTTTCATCGTCAAGGGCCTATCTAGACCTGGGTAAGCCCCCTGGTTTTCGGACCGGGAGGATCTCTCCGGCTCGCGCCACTCGATTGGATTCCCAAGGCGGAACTCCGGACGGTGCGCTTTCAGGGTACACTTAATGCTCCCCCGCCGGAGGGTCCAGTATCAGGATCGCACGCGACCGGCCTTCTTGCCCCCGGTCGCCGGACAGCCGGGAAGGAATGGCGATGGGAGATGGGTTCGTGTTCATCGAAATCGTGATTTTCGCGATGATCGCGGCGTTCCTCGTCTATCGGCTGCGCAGCGTGCTGGGGCGGCGCACCGGTGAGGAGCGGCAGCGGCCCAACCCGTTCACCCCGCGTCCCGGTGCGCCGGACAACGTGGTGCCCCTGCCCGGCCGCGACCGCCCGGCCGCCGAGCCCGCCGTGGACCCCGACGAGCCGGTGTCGCTGGCCGCCGCGCTGGCCCAGATCAAGGGCGTCGACCCGGGCTTCGACGAGAAGCATTTCCTCCAGGGCGCGCGCGGCGCCTTCCAGATGGTCGTCGAGGCCTTCGCCAAGGGCGACACCGCGACGCTGCGTCCCCTGCTGTCGGACGAGGTCTACGAGAATTTCGCCCGCGCCGTCCGCGAGCGCCAGGCGGCGGGCGAGACGCTGGAGACCCGCATCGAGCGCATCACCGACGCCGACGTGATCGAGGCCCGCCTCGACGGCCGCACCGCCCTGGTCACCGTCAAGTTCGTGTCCGAGCAGATGAACGTCGTGCGCAACACCGCCGGCGCGGTGGTCGATGGCGACCCGAACGCGGTGGTCGAAGCGACCGACGTCTGGACCTTCGCCCGCAACACCCGGGCGCGCGACCCGAACTGGTCGCTCGTCGAGACCCGCACGACCCATTGACGACCGCTTTCCGGCGATGATCGTCCGAGCGGCCCGTCTCGCCGCGGTTGCCCTTCTGGCCGCCGCGGCCCTGACCGCCTGCGAGCGGAAGGAGGAGGAGGCCAAGGCGCCTCCCCCTCCTCCCCCCGACCGGCTGACGCTCAGCCCGGTTCCCTATGCGGCGCTTCCCGGCTGGGCCGACGACCGGGTGGCCGAGGCGGTGCCGGCCCTGCGCCGCTCCTGCGCGCGCCTGGCC
>JAEZHQ010000621.1 GCA_023416455.1 Pseudomonadota bacterium
TGGAGCGCCTCGTCGGGCTTCGGCGTGTGGCCGATCAGGGATTGCAGGGCGCGGCGGGCGACGAAGACCCGGCCGCGATACTCCCCCACCTCCACCGCGAACTCGACGGCGTCGGCCTCCTCGTTCCAGGTCGGGTCGTCGGGGAACACGAAGATGGGCATCACGGCCTCGGGCGTCGGTCACTCCGGGACGTTAGAGCGGATCGCGCAAAATCGGAATCGATTTGAAGCGTGACTCCGCTCGCAGAGCGAAGGTCTGGACTTTCGTGCGTCTCAGATGGAACGCACGAAACGCTAGTCGTCGAGGAGCTGCGCCAGCTTCATGGCGACCCCCATGGAGCCGTCCACCTTCAGCTTTCCCATGGTGAAGGCGAGCATCGGGTTCAGCCGGCCGTCCATCAGCTTGCCCAGATTCTCCGCGGAGATGCGGATGGTGCAGTCGGCCTCGCCGTCTTCGCGGCCGATGCTGACCGGCGTGCCGCGGGCGTCCACCCGGATCACCGCGCCGCCGTCGAGCGCGAAGCGGACGGCGGCGTTGAGGCCGCGGAATCGGGAGGCGCGGCTTTGCAGGTCCCGAAGGATGTCGTCAACCATGGCAGGGGCCCTCTCTCGGGAGCGTCGTGCTCGACCAGCCTCGACAGTAGGGCTCCATAACCTATAGGTCAATCTCATACCCATTAGGTATGAGGACGGAAGGGAAGGGGACGGTTCGGAGGAAACGGGCGGCGCCTTTGTCAGGTTGTTCCCGCTGTGCTACGAACGGCACCGCCGGATGGCGACGTGGGCCGCCGGACCATCAACGCCCACGTGCCGGCCCGGCGCGAGGCGAAGGAAGGCGTGCTCCCATGGAACAGCTCTACACGGTCAATCAGTTGGCGGAGGAACTGGGCATCACGCCGCGCGCCCTCCGCTTCTACGAGGTCAAGGGCCTGCTGTCGCCCAACCGTGTCGGCAACAACCGCGTCTACACCAAGCGCGACCGCGCCCGGCTGAAGCTGATCCTGCGCGGAAAGCGGCTGGGTTTCTCGCTGGCGGAAATCCGGGAGTATCTGGACCTCTACAACGTCGACGGCGGCGTCGAGCAGCTCAGGGTCCTGCTGAAGCGCATCGACGCCCGGCTGAGGGATCTGGAGCAGCAGCGCGAGGATCTGGAGGCCACGGTCGAGGAGCTGAAGGACATCGAGTCCCAGGTGGCGGCCGCGCTGAACGAGCGTGGAGTCGCGATCGGGACGGCGTGACGCGCGCATTGCCGGTGGCGGAACATTGGCGGCCGGCGGCCGGGACGCATTGCGCCACTCCGGGCGCCGGGCTCATATGGCGGACGATCAGCACGCATCCGGGCGCCGGCCGCGAGGGCCGGTCCCGCCTTCCTCCGAGGACTCCATGGGCACACCCGCACTCACCGGAATCGACCATCTCGTCGTCGCGGTCCGCGACCTGGAGGCGGCGCGCGAGGCTTACGCCCGGCTGGGCTTCACCCTCACCCCGCGCGGCCGCCACACCGAGCTGAAGTCGGTCAACCACACCATCATGTTCGGCGCCGGCATGTTCGGCGCCGGCGACTATGTCGAGCTGGTGGCGCTGGAGGGGCCGCACCCCGTCACCGCCCATTACGCCCGCTTCCTGGAGGCGCGCGAGGGGCTGGCGGCGGTCGCGCTGAAGACCGACGACGCGCGGGCGGCGCTGCCGCGGTTGGCCGAGGCCGGCATCGCCGCGTCCGAGGTGGTGGATTTCAGCCGGCCGGTGGCCCTTCCGGGCGGGACCCGCGAGGCCCGCTTCTCCATCACCACCATCGATCCGGAGCGCACGCCCGGCGGCCGGGCTTTCCTGTGCCAGCACCACAGCCGCGACGTGGTCTGGCGCCCGGAATGGGAGGAGCACGAGAACACGGCGACCGGGCTGGCGGCCCTGGTGGTGGCCGCCGACGACCCGGACGCGGTGGCCGGCGCCTATGCCGGGCTGTTCGGCACGGCGGTCGAGCCGCGCGGGCCGGCGCGGGTGGTGCCGACCGCCGACACCCCCATCCTGGTGGCGACGCCGGAGGCGCTCCGCTGGGCCTGGACCGGTGATCCGCTGCTGGCGGCACCGCGCCCCTTCCTGGCCGGCATGGCGGTGCGCGTCGCCGACCTGGAACGCGCCCAGCAGGCGTTGCAGAAGAGCCGCTTCCCGACGGTGCTCGGCAACGGCGTGCTGCGCGTGTCCTCGACCAGCGCCGCCGGCGTCCTCCTCGCCTTCGGGAAGGACTTCGACCTGGGCGCGCTGGTCCCCTGATCCCCCCTCCGGGGGGCCTCCGGCCCGGCCGTCGCCGGCCTTCGCCGGCCCGCGGCCACCGCCCGTTGCACGCGGTGCAGGCGGCTCTTGATCCCGTAGGGGATGCGCGCCATGGTGCAACCCGCAAGCCAGCCCGTCAGGAGGCGCCGATGGCCCGTTTGACCGTCTACCGAGACAACGACCCGACGCTTCCGGAGCTGTCGACCGCCGACCGGCTGGTGATGGACGGGCATCTCGCCCTGGCCGGCGTCCTGTTCGAGCGCTGGGACGCGGAGCGGCCGCTCCCCGACGCCGCCGACGCCGATGCCGTTCTGGCCGCCTACGCGGGGGCGGTGGAGCGCCTGAAGCAGGCCCGCGGTTACCGGTCCGCCGACGTCGTCCGCATCCCCCGCGGCACGCCGGACACGGCGCCGCTGCGCGCCAGGTTCCTGTCCGAGCACACCCACGAGGAGGACGAGGCCCGCTTCTTCGTGGAGGGGGGCGGTGCCTTCTACCTGCATCTGGGCGACAAGGTCTTCTGCATCCTGTGCGAGCGGGGGGACCTGCTGAGCGTGCCGGCAGGCACCAGGCACTGGTTCGACATGGGGGCCGACCCGCACTTCACGGCCGTCCGCCTCTTCACCCGGCCCGACGGTTGGGTAGCGGCCTTCACGGGCGACGCCATCGCCGACCGCTTTCCGACGTACGACGACCTCGCCTCGGCCGCCCCAGCCTAGAGTGTCGCGCGTTTTATCGGAAGCGCACGACACTCCAGGTCTTTGTTCTGCGAGCGGATTCACGCCTCAAACCGAGTCCGGTTCCAGGCGATCCGCTCCAAGCCGTTCGTCCTGTTGCTTTTGGTCGCAGCCCGTTGCGGGCATGGCGGGGCGCTGATACAAGCTTTTCGCGTATGCAACATGCCGCCCGCCCGGCTCTCCGGCCGGGCGGCAGGGGCTTCGGAGGTGCGACGACCATGGACGGCCATACGGTGCCGCGCACGGGCAACAGCTTCATCGACGTCACGCACGCCGCGCTGATGGACCGTGTCGGCACCATCCGCCGCGCCTGCGCCATCGGCGCTCCGCGCGACGCCGTGGTGCCCCAGTTCGACGCCTTCGCGGACGAGATGCGCGCCCATTTCGATCATGAGGAGGTCATCATCCGCGCCGCCGGCTTCGGCCGGTGGGAGGAGCACGCGCAGCAGCACGCCATGCTCGACCAGCAGCTCGGCCGCCTCATCGACTATGTGCGGGAGTGCGAGGTCTCCGACGACTTCATGTGCACCGTGGCCGGCACGCTGGACGCCGTGCTGTGCAAGCACGAGATCCGGCACGACAGCGAATACGCCGGACTGGTCCGCCACGCCTCGACCCCGGTCGAGGGGGCCACCCTGATCGCCTGGTCCGCCGACATGGAGACCGGGATCACCCCCATCGACGACCAGCACCGCCATCTGGTGGACTGCCTGAACGAACTGCACCGGATGAGCCGCGGCGGGGCCGCGGACCAGGAGGCGTGCGCCCTGCTGGAGGCGATGCACGACCATGTGCACGCCCACTTCGCCATGGAGGAGGGGGTCCTGCGGGCCTCGGTCCCCGGCCGCTTCCTGGCGCACAACGCCCATCACAAGGTGCTGGAGGGCCAGTTCGCCCGCATCCGCCAGGAGGTCGAGGCGGAGCGGTTGGACCTGGGCGTGGCGGTGCGCGATTTCCTGCGCTTCTGGCTGGTCGACCACATCCTGGTCGCCGACCGCCCGGCCTTCGCGACCCTTCAGCCCGGCGGGCCGCAAAAAATCACTTGAATCCCCGGCCGGAAAGCGTAATTGATCGCGCACGACGCACTCGCACGTGCCAATGGCCCTCTGTGGTTATGCAACGACGTACCGCGTCCTTTTTGGCAGAACCGGCCGTCGGGGCTGGTCCCGAGAGGGAGGTAAGTATGTTGGCTCTCCACGGCAGGGCTCTCAGACGGTAGCCCGTAGCCGGACATCGACGCATTGACGCGCGGAGCAGTTCGCCCGCGCGGGCGCACGGCCCGGCTTTTCACCGTCACCTTCCCGAACAAACCGATGTCCGCGCCGCGGCCGCCGAGGCCGCAGCGGACCGCCGTCTGCTCGCCGGGCCGCCTTGTGAGGCGGACCCGGGGCAAGGAGTGCGCCATGGGCTTCATCCGTAACCGTTCCGCCGTCGCCCCGCTGCGCCGTGGCCCGTCCCCGTCGTCGGGCCGCCGGTCCAGCGTCGTGCAGGCGGTCGCCCTCCACCGTCCGGAGGAGCCGATGCACTGCATCCGCCCCGGCGTCCTCAAGGACACCGCGCGCAGCTTCGTCGCGGCCTTCGACGGGGCCGTCGGCGGCGACGTGCTCTACGCGGTGAAGTGCAACCCGGAGCCGGCGGTGCTGCGCGCACTGTGGGAGGGCGGCGTGCGTCATTTCGACGTCGCCTCGCCCGGCGAGATCCGTCTGATCCGCCAGATGTTCCCGGAGGCCGCGCTGCATTACATGCACCCGGTCAAGGGCCGCCAGGCCATCCGCGCCGCCTACCATCAGCACGGGGTGCGGGACTTCGTGCTCGATTCCATGGAGGAGCTGCGCAAGATCCTGGAGGAGACCGGCGACGCCCCGGATCTCGGCCTGGTGGTGCGGCTGGCTCTGCCCAAGGGCCAGGCGGTCTACGACCTGTCCGGCAAGTTCGGCGCGCCGGCCGGCGAGGCGGCGGCGCTGCTGCGCGCCGCCCGGATGGCCGCCCCCCGGGTCGGCGTGTCGTTCCACGTCGGCTCGCAGATGCTCGACCCGGCGGCCTACGGGCGGGCGCTGGCGCTGGCCGGCGGCGTCATCGCCGAGGCCGGCGTGGCGGTGGACGTGCTGGACGTGGGCGGCGGTTTTCCGGTGTCCTACCCGGGCGTGACCCCGCCGCCGCTCGGCGCCTTCATGGCGGCCATCGCCCGCGGCGTGGCGGCGCTGGGCCTTCCCGCCCATGCCCGCGTCTGGTGCGAGCCGGGGCGCGCGCTGGTGGCGCCGGGGGTGTCGCTGGTGGTGCAGGTGGTCAAGCGCCGCGGGAACGAGCTGTTCATCAACGACGGCGTCTACGGCGGGCTGTCGGATGCCGGCGTTCCCGGCTTCCGCTTCCCCGCCCGCATGATCCGGCCGTTCGAGGCGATGACCGACGCGCCGCTGGAGCCCTTCGCCTTCTACGGCCCGACCTGCGACAGCGCCGACCGCATGAACGGCCCCTTCCTCCTGCCGGCGGACATCCGCGCCGGCGACTGGATCGAGCTGGGTCAGCTCGGTGCCTACGGCTCCTGCCTGCGCACCGCCTTCAACGGCTTCGACCAGGCCCGGCTGGTCGAGGTCGCGGATGCGCCGCTGCTGGAGACGCCGGGCTACGCCCTGGAAACCCGCGCCGCCTGACGGCGCGCCGGGAAAGCGGTGGATATCCCAAGAAAACCACCGTAAACACTCGTTGGCCCGACGATCCCGCCGCTACCCAAATAGAGCGGGATCGTCGGGCCGTGGATTTGACTCGTCAGAATCGGGGGACCTTAACCGATGACCCTGGATACCAAGCACGTCACGTTCACCGGCCGCATGGTCATTGTCGGCTTCGGATCGATTGGCCAGGGAGTGCTGCCCCTGATCTTTCGCCACATCGGCATCAAACCGGAGCAGATCACCATCGTGACCGCCGAGGAGCGCGGCCATCCGGAAGCGGATGAGTTTGGTGTCAAGTTCATCAATCTTCCGCTGACCCGTGAGAACCACGTCCATGTCCTGGAGCCCATGCTGGGCAAGGGCGACATTCTGGTGAACCTGTCGGTGGACGTGTCCTCGGTGGCGCTGTTCGAGCTCTGCCACAGGGTCGGCGCGCTCTACACCGACACCTGCATCGAGCCGTGGGCCGGCGGCTACACCGATCCCTCGCTGTCCCCCTCGCTGCGCTCCAACTACGCCCTGCGCGAGTCCGCGCTGTCGCGCCGCCCGGCCTACCAGGGCGGGCCGACCGCCGTGGTGACCCACGGCGCCAACCCGGGGCTGGTGTCGCATTTCGTCAAGCAGGCCCTGCTCAACATCGCCCGCGACACCGGCGCACCGGTGGAGGCGCCGACGACCCGCGCCGGCTGGGGGGCGCTCGCCGCCGGCCTGGGCATCAAGGTGATCCACATCGCCGAGCGCGACACCCAGGTCGCCACCGTGCCCAAGGCGGTGGGCGAGTTCGTCAACACCTGGTCGATCGACGGTTTCGTCGGCGAGGGCTGCCAGCCGGCGGAACTCGGCTGGGGCAGCCACGAAAAGCATTTCCCGGCCGACGGCCGCCGTCACGAATTCGGCTGCGATTCCGCCATCTACCTGATGCGGCCGGGCGCCTCCACGCGCGTGCGCAGCTGGACCCCGCTGGAAGGGCCGTTCCACGGCTTCCTCATCACCCACAGCGAGGCGATCTCCATCGCCGACTACTACACGGTCAAGGAGGGGGGGCACGTCACCTACCGCCCGACCGTGCATTACGCCTACCACCCCTGCGATGACGCCGTGAAGTCGGTGCACGAGCTGGCCGGCAAGAACTGGTACATGCAGGAGCGCCAGCGCCTGCTCATGGACGAGATCGTCAGCGGCACCGACGAGCTGGGCGTGCTGCTGATGGGCCACAAGAAGGGCGCCTACTGGTTCGGCTCGCGCCTGTCGATCGAGGAGGCCCGCCGGCTCATCCCCTACAACAACGCCACCTCGCTCCAGGTGACCGTGGCCGTGCTGGCGGGGATCGTCTGGGCGCTGGAGAATCCGGACCGCGGAATCGTCGAGCCCGACGAGATGGACTTCGAGCGCGTGCTGGAGATCTGCACCCCCTATCTGGGCGAGATCGTCGGGGTGTACGGCGACTGGACCCCGCTCCAGGATCGCGGCCGCCTGTTCCCCGAGGAGGTGGACGAGAGCGATCCCTGGCAGTTCAAGAACTTCCGGGTGGTGTAGGCGGAACCCCGCCGGCGCGGGGCGCGTCCATGAACGGGATTTCATGATCCTGCAACGGAACGGTCAGCCGCCATCGCCTAGGCTTGACCTTGTCGGGCGTTGCCGATGCCACACGCACCCGCATCCCGGCGGCTTTGCCGCCGGACCCGGCGATCCGGTCTCTCCCGCAGCGTTGCCGGATCGCCGCACTCGGCGGAGCGCGAGGGACGACGTCCCGGGTCGCGGCGGTTCCCCCCACCGCCCGCGCCCCGCGGCCCCTGCCGCTCCGCCGCTTTCCTTCCAGAGCCCGCGTCGCCGCACGACGGTGCCGGTCCCGCCGCAGGCCGGGCACGGCCAAGACACCGCAGGGCTTGACGCGCCGCCCGCCGGGCGGGTTTGAATGGGGCCGCGCCCCATCAGCCTTTGAATGGGGCCACGCCCCATCAGCCTGCGAGACCCGCCGCCCCGTGCGCCCCGCCATCCTCTTCCCCCTGTTCCGGCCGGTGACGGCTCTGCCCGGGCTCGGCCCACGGCTCGGCAAGCTGGTGGAGAAGCTCGCCGGCCCCCATGTGGCCGACCTGCTGTGGCACCTGCCGTCCGGCATCATCGACCGGCGCTTCGCGCCGCCGGTCGCGGAGGCACCGGACGGGCGGATCGCGACCCTGACGGTGCGCGTCGAATCGCACGTCCCCCCCGGCAACCCCCGCCACCCCTACAAGGTCCGCTGCGCCGACGCCACCGGCGTGCTGGACCTGATCTACTTCCACGTCAAGGGCGACTGGCTGCTGCGGCAGCTTCCCCCCGGCCAGACGGTGGTGGTGTCGGGAAAGGTGGAGTGGTTCCACGACACGCCCCGGATCACCCATCCCGACGCCGTCGTCCCGGTGGAGATGAAGGACGAGATCGAGCCGGTCGAGCCGGTCTACCCGATGACCGCCGGCCTGCCGGCCAAGACCCTGCGCAAGGCGGTGCGGGCGATGACCGCCGACCTGCCGGATCTTCCGGAGTGGCAGGACCCGGCCTGGCGCGCCCGCAACGGCTGGCCGTCCTGGCGCGACGCGATCCGCCGCGCCCACGCCCCGGAGGACGAGGCCGACCTCGCCCCCGGATCGGCCGCCCGGCGGCGGCTGGCCTACGACGAGCTGCTGGCCAACCAGCTGGCCCTGACGCTGGTCCGCTTGCAGCAGCGCCGGCTGTCCGGCCGGGCGACGCGGGGCGACGGCGGGCTGCGGCGCCGCGTCGTGGAGGCTCTGCCCTTCGCGCTGACCGCCTCGCAGGCCCAGGCCCTGGCGGAGATCGAGGCCGACATGGTGGCGGAGCGGCGCATGCTGCGGCTGCTCCAGGGCGACGTCGGCAGCGGCAAGACGGTGGTGGCCCTGCTCGCCATGCTGAGCGCGGTGGAGGCCGGCGCCCAGGCGGCGCTGATGGCGCCGACCGAAATCCTGGCGCGCCAGCACGCCGAGAGCCTCGCCCCGCTGTGCCGGGCGGCGGGGGTGGACATCGCCCTTCTGACCGGGCGCGACAAGGGCAAGGCGCGCCAGGCGGTGCTCGACCGGCTGGCCTCCGGCGAATTGCCGCTCCTGGTCGGCACCCACGCCCTGTTCCAGGAGGACGTGGCCTTCCGGGATCTGGCGCTCGCCGTCATCGACGAGCAGCACCGCTTCGGCGTGCACCAGCGCCTTCAGCTCTCGGCCAAGGGGCGGGCGGTGGACGTGCTGGTGATGACCGCGACCCCGATCCCGCGCACGCTGACGCTGACCGCCTACGGCGACATGGACGTCTCCCGCCTGACCGAGAAGCCGGCCGGGCGCAAGCCCGTCCAGACGGTCACCGTCGCGCTCGACCGGCTGGAGGAGGTGGTCGGCGGCCTCCACCGCAAGGTCCGCGAGGGCGCGCGCGCCTACTGGGTGTGCCCTCTGGTGGAGGAGTCCGAGCAGCTCGACCTCGCCGCCGCGACCGAGCGGCACGCCTTCCTGCGCGCCACCTTCGGCGACCGCGTCGGCCTGGTGCACGGCCAGATGCGCGGGCCGGACAAGGACGCGGTCATGGCCGCCTTCGCCGAGGGCCGGCTGGACGTGCTGGTCGCCACCACGGTCATCGAGGTCGGGGTCAACGTGCCGGAGGCCACGGTGATGGTGGTGGAGCACGCCGAGCGCTTCGGGCTGGCCCAGCTTCACCAGCTGCGCGGCCGGGTGGGGCGCGGCGACCGGCCGTCGACCTGCCTGCTGCTGTTCGACCCGCAGCTGACCGGGACGGCGCGGGCGCGGCTGAAGACCATGCGCGACACCGAGGACGGCTTCGTCATCGCCGAGGAGGATCTGCGCCTGCGCGGCGCCGGCGAGGTTCTGGGCACCCGGCAGTCCGGCCTGCCGGAGTTCCGCATGGCCGATCTCGCCACGCACGGCGAGCTGCTGGCGGCGGCGCGCGACGACGCCCGGCTGGTGGTGGACCGCGATCCCGAACTGGCGACGCCGCGCGGGCAGGCGTTGCGGACGCTGCTCTACCTGTTCGAGCGCGACGCCGCGGCGCGGACCCTGCGCTCGGGCTGACGCCGGCGGCGC
>JAEZHQ010000626.1 GCA_023416455.1 Pseudomonadota bacterium
ACGGCAACGCCGAGCGGCGCACCCAGTTCTGGCGCCAGCTCGTCAAGGCGCCGGGCGACGCCCGCTCCGACCTCTGGCAGCTCGTGGAGTTCTCCAAGCGCTTCACCACCGAGGAGGTGTGGCCGGACGATTTGCTGGCCCGGATGCCCGAGCAGCGGGGCCGGACCCTCTATGAGGTGCTGTTCGCCAACGGAACCGTGAACCGCTTTGGCCTCGACGAGACCGACCCCGACCACGACAACGACGAGGCCAGGGCCTTCGGCTTCTACATCCAGAAGGGGCTGTTCGAGGAGTTCTCCGCCTTCGGCCGCGGCCACGGCCATGATTACGCGCCCTTCGACACCTACCACAAGGTGCGCGGCCTGCGCTGGCCGGTGGTCGACGGCAACGAGACCAAATGGCGCTACCGCGAGGGCTTCGACCCCTATGTGGAGGCGGGCAGCGGCTTCCAGTTCTACGGCAACCCCGACAAGCGGGCGAACATCATCGGCGCCCCCTACGAGCCGCCGGCCGAGAGCCCGGACGAGACCTACGACCTCTGGCTGGTGACCGGGCGCGTGCTGGAGCACTGGCATTCCGGCTCGATGACCCTGCGCGTGCCGGAGCTGTACCGCGCCTTTCCCGGCGCGGTCCTCTTCATGCACCCCGACGACGCCCGCGACCGCGGCCTGCGCCGCGGCCAGGAGGTGCGCATCCAGTCGCGGCGCGGCGAGATCCGCTCGCGGGTGGAGACGCGCGGGCGCAACCGGCCGCCGCGCGGCGTGGTGTTCGTGCCCTTCTTCGACGCCAGCCAGCTCATCAACAAGGTCACGCTGGACGCCACAGACCCGATCTCCAAGCAGACCGACTTCAAGAAATGCGCGGTCAAGGTGGTGCCCGTCCAGGTCGCGCAAGCGGGGGAAAGACAATGAAGGTCCGAGCGTTCCTGGCCGCCGCCGCGGCCCTGCCGGTCCTGGTCACCGGCGCCTTCGCCGTGGACGCGCCGCGCCTGACCGGGCCGGCGCCCTTCAACACCGAAGCGCCGGCGCCGCCCATCGCGCCCGACGTCACCGACGACCGGCGCAAGACCCGCAACTACCCGGAGCAGCCGCCGGTCATCCCGCACGCCATCCGTGACTATCAGATCGACGGCAACTTCAACCGCTGCATGTCCTGCCACAGCCGGAAATTCACCGAGCAATCGCAGGCCCCGATGATCAGCATCTCCCATTACCAGGACCGCGACGGCAACATGCTGGGCGGGCTGGCCCCGCGGCGCTATTTCTGCACCGCCTGCCACGTCCCGCAGACCACGGCGAACCCGCTGGTGCCGAACGAGTTCCGCGACCTCGACTCCATCGTCGAGCCGCCCGGCGGGGGGCGCTGAGCCATGGCGCTGCGGGACCAGCTCGCGACGGCGTGGCGCACCTTCTCGCGCCCCGCCGCCTGTTTCAGCCTGGGCTTCCTGACGCTCGGCGGCTTCATCGCGGGGGTGATGTTCTGGGGCGGCTTCAACACCGTCCTGGAGGCCACCAACCGCGAGGCCTTCTGCGTCAGCTGCCACGAGATGCAGGCCAACCCCTTCGAGGAGATGAAGCAAACCATCCATTTCACCAACCGCTCGGGGGTGCGGGCGACCTGCCCGGACTGCCACGTGCCCCACGACTGGACCTCCAAGATCGCCCGCAAGATGCAGGCGTCGAAGGAGGTATGGGGGCACCTCTTCGGCACCATCGACACGCGCGAGAAGTTCGTTGCCATGCGCCGCACCCTGGCGG
The DNA here is from genome assembly GCA_023416455.1 of Pseudomonadota bacterium. Lineage (GTDB taxonomy): Bacteria > Pseudomonadota > Alphaproteobacteria > Azospirillales > Azospirillaceae > Azospirillum. The sequence continues at coordinate 1,758 of JAEZHQ010000626.1, forward strand.
AGCATGAGTGGGCGCGGCTGAAGGCCAACAACTCGCTGGAATGCCGCAACTGCCACAGCGCGGAGAGCATGGACATCACCAGGCAGGGGGCGCGTGCGGCGCAGGCCCACGAACGCTTCCTGTTCACCGGCCAGATGACCTGCATCGACTGTCACAAGGGCATCGCCCACCGGCTGCCCGACATGACCGGCGTGGCGCAGTGGCAGCCGGCCGGAACCGGGCCGGGCCGGCCGTGACATGACATGACGTGACGTGACGAGGATGCATCCATGGCGCACCTGTTGGAGATCCGCAACCACGCGATCGTCGGCAACGACGAGGCGAGCGACGAGTATCTGCCCATCGGCACCCACATCGACCGCCCGGATGGCCATTACGTCAGCTTCGGCATGGATGTGGAGGGACCCTACGACCGCGACGCCGCGCGCGAGCGGCTGGATGCGCTGAAATCCGCCACCCAGCGTGAGCTGGGCGACGGTCCGTAGGGCCGGCGCCGGAGTGGATCGCGCAAAATCGGAATCGATCCGAAGCGTGAATCCGCTCGCATGACGGCACGACAAGGGTGCAGGGCGATGCCCTGTACCCTTGTTTCGTGCGTTTCAGAACAGACGCAAGATGCCGTAAACTCGGCCCCGCGACGCAGGATTGTCCAAGCGGGGGAGGTGGCGCATGGCGCGGGTCGATACCGCCAACAGGGTCCGCTACTGGCGGGACCGCCGGGTGCCCGGCCTGTTCCTCCTCCACGCCGACTTCACGCGCCACGACTATGTTCCCCACGTCCACGAGGCACTCGTCGTCGCCGTCACCGAGGCCGGCGGGTCGCAGTTCCACAGCCGTGGCCAGACCCAGGAGACCAGGGACGCGGCCGTCATGGTGTTCAACCCGCTGGAGCCTCATTCGGGGCGCATGGGGGCCAGCGAGCGTTGGCGATACCGGTCCTTCTACCTGCGCCAGCCGGCCCTCGACCATGTCGCGGCCCTGGTCGGGGACGGGGCCTTTCCCGGCTTCACGACCAACCTCATTCCCGACGCCGGCCTGGCGGCGTCCTTCCTTGCCCTCCACGCCGCCCTCGACACGGGTGGCGATCCGATGCGGGCGGAGGAGCTGCTCGCCGCCAGCTTCGGCCGGCTGATGGCGGGGCACGGATCCGGCCATCGCCGCCCCGCGCCGCCCCGGCGCGACCCTGCGGCGATCGCGCCGGCCCTGACCCTGATCCGGGACGAGTATGGCCGCCGCCTGGCGCTGGACGAGCTGGGACGGGCCTCCGGCCTGACCGCGTTCCAGTTGATCCGCCTGTTCAAGCGGGCCACCGGCCTGACGCCGCACGGCTACCTGACGCAGGTCCGGCTCGACGCGGCGATCCGGCGGCTCGAAGGCGGCACGCCTCCGGCCGAGGCGGCGGTCGCCGCGGGATTCTACGACCAGAGCGCCCTGACGCGGCATTTCAAGCGGGCCTACGGCATCACCCCGCAGCGCTACGCGCGGACCATCCGGGGCTGATACGGACGGTCCCCGGGACCGGCAATTTTCGCCAATACCGGCGGCCGCCGTCCGTCCGATCCTCGCCGTCCCATTGGAACGGACGAGGAAGGAAGCAAGGCATGTCGGACGCGGCGGGGACACGGCTGGACGGCCGGATCGTGATGGTGACGGGGGCCACCTCCGGCATCGGGCGGGCGACCGCGCTGGCCTTTGCCCGGCTCGGGGCGGCGGTCCTGGCGGTCGGGCGCGACCGGGAGCGGGGTGCTGCGGTGGCCGCGGAGTGCACGGCGCTCGGCGGCCGGGGCGTCTTCGTCGCCGCCGACGTGACCGCGCCGGGGGCGGTGGAGGCGGCGGTCGTCCAGGCCGTCGAGCGCTTCGGCCGGCTCGACGTCGCCTTCAACAACGCCGGCTGGCAGGAGCCCCGGGCGCCGCTGGACGAGCAGCCGGACGCCGTCTTCGAACGGGTGTTCGCCACCAACCTGCGGGCGCTGTTCCAGGCCATGAAGGCGCAGATCGGCGTCATGAAGGGGCAGGGCGGCGGCATCATCGTCAACAACGCCTCGGTCAGCGGCCAGCGCAACCCCAACCCGGGGCTGGCGCTCTATTCGGCGTCCAAGGCGGCGGTGCTGTCGCTGACCCGGTCGGCGGCGATGGAATGCGCGCCGCTGGGCATCCGCATCAACGCCGTCTCGCCGGGGCGGGTGGTGACGCCGATGATGCTGGGCTCAAGGATCGCCGACATGGACGCCGTCGCCGCGGCGCTGCCGGCCCGCCGCATGGGCCGGCCGGAGGAGGTCGCCGCCGCGGTCGTCTGGCTGGCGTCGGACGGCGCGTCCTTCGTCGTCGGCCACAACCTCTGCGTCGACGGCGGCTTCCTGGCGGCCTGATGCGGCCTTCCGGCCGCCCTCCGCTCACCCGTCCGCCGCCACCCCGGTGCCGGCGGCGCCGTCCGCCGCGGCCGTCAGGGTCCGTTGCACGACGTTGCGCAGCTCATGGGGCTGGATGGGCTTGTGCAGAAGGGCGCACTGGGCGCCGGCGGATTCGCGCAGGCGGTCGGAGGAGGTGTCGCCGGTCAGCAGCACCCCCGGCACGTCGCGGCCCAGGCGGCGGCGCACCGTGTCCATCAGCATCAGCCCGGTGTCGCCCTCCGGCAGGCGGTAGTCGGTCAGCACGATGTCGGGCGCCAGCCCCTCGTCCAGCTGGACGAGCGCCTCCGCCACCGACCCGGCGTCGGCCACGCGGTAGCCCCAGCCCTCCAGCATCAGGACCAGCGCCATGCGGATGACGGCGTCGTCCTCGACCAGCAGCACGAGCGCACCGCCGCCCCCGGCCGCCGCCTCCGCCGCCTCCGCTGGCTCGGCACCGTCGCCGTGGCCGTCGCCCGCCGGCCGCAGCGGCAGGGTGATCGAGAAGCAGGAGCCGCGGCCGAGGCGGGAGGCGACGTCGACGGTCCCGCCCAGCATGTGGACCAGACGCTTGGCGATGCTGAGCCCGATGCCCAGCCCTTCGCGGCGGTCGCGGGCGGCGTTGCCGACCTGATAGAAGTCCTGGAAGATGCGGTCGATCTGGCCCTCGGCGATGCCGATGCCGGTGTCCCAGACCTCGAAGCGCAGGCTGCCGCCGCGCCGCCGCGCGCCGAACAGGATGCGCCCCCGGCGCGTGTAGCGGATCGCGTTGGACAGCAGGTTGCGCAGCACGCGCTCGATCAGGGCGCCATCGGTCCGCATGGTCAGCCGCACCGGCACCGTGGCCAGCCGCAGGCCGGACGAGGCCGCAACCGCGGCGAACTCGCCGTGCAGGCGCTCCATCAGCGCGGCCACGTTCACCGCCCCCGGGCTGGGGGTGATGAGGCCGGCTTCCAGCTTGGAGATGTCGAGCAGGCAGTCGAGCAGGCCGCCCAGGGAGCCCACCGAATCGCGAAGCTGGTTGGCGATCCGCCGCGCCTCGTCGGGGATGGCCTCCTTGGCCAGCAGCCCGGACAGCAGCATCAACGCCTGCACCGGCTGGCGCAGGTCGTGGCTGGCCGCCGCCATGAAGCGCTCCTTGGCGTCGAGCGCCACGTTCAGCTCGCGCTCCATGGACTTGATGGCGGAGATGTCGGTGACGCTCGACACCACCGCCTCCACCGAGCCGTCGGCCCGGCCCACCGGATGGCTCGACACCCGTAGCCAGCGAGTCGGTGCGTCGGCGCCGTCGCCCTGGGCGATGCCGACGATCTGCTCGATCACCGGCTTGCCGCAAGCCGCGGCCTGCGCCGCCGGCGGCAGGCCCTGGAGGCGGGTGCCGTCGGCGCCGATGTAGCGCCGGCGGCCGGTGGTGGTGGCGTGGTCGCCCAGGCTGCGGCTGCCGAACGGCCTGGCGCGCGGGTCGAGCAGCACGGCGGCCGGGCCGGCCATCAGCCGCTCGGCCATGCGGTTGGCGATCTGCACCGTGCCGTCGACGGAGCGCATGACCAGCCCCTCGTGCAGCGACTGCACCAGCGTGCGGTGGCGCCTCTCGCTGACGGTCAGGGCCTCCTCCGCGGCGCGGCGGGCGGTGACGTCGCGGAAGGCGACGACCGCGCCGGCGATCCGCGCCTGTTCGACGATGGGGGACACGGTCAGCTCGGCGAGGACGTCGCTGCCGTCGCGGCGGCGCATCCGCTCGCCCGCCACCTGGCGGACCTGCCCGTCGGCCAGAGCCAGGGCCACCGCGCGCTCGCCCTCGCTGTCCCGCCGGGTGAACAGCTCGCCGATGTGCCGGCCCACCAGCTCGCCGCCGTCCATGCCGGTCATGGCCAGCGCCGCCGCGTTCACGAAGGTGACCGCACCGCCGGCGTCCAGCCCGTACAGCCCGTCGGCCACCGATTGCAGGATGTGGTGGTAGGCGGCGCGCGCCCGTTCCGCGGCGTCGCGGGCTTCCTGAAGCTCGCGGACCCGGAGGTTGCGCTCGGTGACGTCGGTGACGGTGAGGAGGATGTCGCCGCGGTCGCCGTCCTCCAGCATCACCGTGCGGGCGTCGGTCAGCCCGTCCATCGGGCCGCGGGCGCCGGCGTACCGGTATTCCCGCCGGCTCCACTGGCCGGTGTCGCGCAGCCGGGCCAGCGCGGCGAACAGCCGCCCGTGGTCCGCGGTCTCGACCAGAAGGGTCAGGGGCCGCCCCTTCAGCCGGCGTTGCGGCAGGCCGAACTGGCGCTCGGCGGCGGCGTTGGCCTCGCCGACGATGCCGGCCGCGGTCACCGTGAAGCAGGCGAGCGGCACCGACTGGAAAAGCTGGACATACTGGATGCGCGAGGCTTCCAGCGCCTGCTGGGCGCTGCGCAGCTCCTCGTTCTGGATCTCCAGCTCGGCCTGGTGGACGTACAGCTCGTGCACGACCTCCTTCAGCGTGGCGGCGGTGGGGCCGGCTCCGTCGGAGTCGCGCGCGTTCAGCGCCTGCTCGGCCCGGCGGCGCAGGCGTTCGTTGCGATCCCCGTTCACGCGGCCCCCCCGGCCACCCCGCCGGTCAGGCGCAGTTCCATCCGCTTGCGGTTGGTGATGTCGATGTGGCTGACCACCGCTCCTCCGGTGGTGTCGTTCAAACGGGATGCGTGCATGAGGAACCAGCGCTGCTCCGTGTCGGAATGGCAGGGATACTCGATGCTGAAATGACCGGTGGTGCCCGCCAGGATCCGGCGAAGCCCCTCCTCCACGGCGCGTCCGGCGCCGCCCCCGTCCTGGTTGCCGTCCCCCTCTCCCCCGGCGCAGGAGGCGCAGGCTTCCAGATAGTTGGCGCCCGGCCCGCAACGTTCCGGGGCCGGCGCGCCGTTCGCCGCGCCGAAGCCGCGCCAGGCGTCGTTCACCATGGTGATGGTCCCGGAACGGTCGATGACGGCGATGTGCTCGGGCAGGCTGTTCAGCACGGTCTGGAGGCGGTGCTCCGCGGCCTTCGCCGCGGTGACGTCGACGAAGGTGACGACCACGCCGCCCACCTGGCTCTTGTCGGTCAGGTAGGGAAGGATGCGGATCAGGATCCAGCGGGTGTCGCGCACCCGCACCTGCCGCTCGACGGGCTGGTGGCTCTCGCACACCCGGCGGACGTCGTCGAGGAAGTCGGGATAGTCGATGTTGGTCGAGAGGTGCGTGATCGACCGCCCGACGTCGCGCGGGATGATGTTGATGAAGCCCGTTACGGCCGGCGTGAAGCGTCGGATGACCAGATCGCCGTCGAGGAACACCGTGCCGATTTCGGTCGAGCGCAGCAGGTTGTCGAGATCGTTGGTGATCTCGGTCAGCTCCTCCACCTTCGCCTGGTATTCGGCGTTGACGGAATACAGCTCCTCGTTGACCGATTGCAGCTCCTCGTTGGTGCTTTGCAGCTCCTCATTGGAGGCGAGCAGTTCCTCGTTGGTGGCCTGAAGCTCCTCGTTGGCGGTCTCCAGCTCCTCGATGGTCGCCTGGAGGTTCTCGCCGCGCGACATCAGCTCCTGCTCCAGCCCCTCGATGCGCTCGGCCGTGTCGGCGCTGAGGTCGTAGTCGGAGTCCGGCGGCGGCCGGTAGACGGTCGCCGGGTCGAGCAGGACCAGCGCGTAGCGGCGCCCCGACTTGCGCGTGGTGAAGGGCCTCACGCGCAGGCTGACCGCCGCCACGCCGTCGCGGTCCTTGACCGGGATGTTCGCCAGCGAGAATTCTTCGCCCGAGCGGAAGGCGCGGCTCAGCGCCGTGCCCGCCACCATGGAGACGGTGGACGGCAGCAGCCGCAGCGCGTTCAGCGACGCCTCGCCGGACGGCACCTTGAGGAAGGGGGAGGCGTCACCGAACACGTGCAGGATGTTCATCCGCTCGTCGACCAGCAGGCAGGGCGGCACATAGGCTTTCAGCAGGATGCCGATGGCCTCGTCGATGGCCGCTCCGTCCTCCGCCAGCCCGTTGCCGGCGGCCTCCTCGCCCGGGCGGGCGGTCGGTGCGGCCACCGTCGGCACCAGCAGCCGGGACAGCCGGTGCGTCCCGGTGCGCAGGCTTTGGAACAGCTTGTTGCGGCTGTCCAGGACATGGAACTCGGAGGCCAGATCGCCCAGCGTCTCGCTGGTGCCGAGGAACAGGAAGCCGCCCTGGCGCAGCGCGTACTGGAACAGGCCCAGCACCTTCCGTTGCAAGGGCGTGTCCATATAGATCAGCAGGTTGCGGCAACTGACCAGGTCGATCTTGGTGAAGGGCGGGTCGCGCATGATGTTGTGGGCGGCGAAGACCACCATGCGCCGGATGTCGCGCGACACCACGCAGCGGTCGCCGCGCGTGGTGAAGAAGCGCTCCAGCCGCGGCGCCGACACGTCCTCGGCGATGGAGAGCGGATACTCCCCCAGCCCGGCCTGGGCGATGCTGTCCTGGTCGATGTCAGTGGCGAAGATCTTGACGTCGAGCGTGCGGCCCAGCCGCTCCTGCGCCTCGGCGAACAGGATGGCGATGGAGTAGGCCTCCTCGCCGGTGGCGCAGCCGCACACCCAGACGCGGATCATGCCGTCGGGATCGCGGTTGGCGGACAGGGCGGCGACCGCCTTGTCGGCCAGCGCCGCGAAGGCCGCCTCGTCGCGGAAGAAGCGGGTGACGCCGATCAGCATCTCCTTGTAGAGGATCACCGCCTCGTTGCTGTTCCGGTGCAGCAGGGCGGCGTAGTCCTCCATCGAGTCGAGCCCGGCGGCGTGCATCCGCCGTTCGATCCGGCGCATCAGCGTCGCCAGCTTGTAGTGCGAGAAGTCGACACCGGTGACCGAGCGGATGGCCGCCACGATCCGGGTCAGCGGGTCGCCCGCCCTGGTGCCTGGGCGCCCGGGCGGCCCGGGCCGGTGGCGCGACAGGACCTTGCGGGCGTGGGCCAGCAGGCGGGCGGGGAGGGCGTCGGGGGGCAGGCTGGCGTCCACCTGCCCGGTGGCCAGCGCGCTGCGCGGCATGCCGTCGAACTGCGCGGTTTCCGGAGCCTGGACGGCGGCGAAGCCGCCCGCCGCCTTGATGGCGAGCACGCCGCGGGTGCCGTCCGATCCGGTGCCCGACAGCACCACGCCCATGGCGAGCGGTCCCTGGTCGCGGGCCAGCGTGGTGAAGAAGATGTCGATCGGCAGGCTCATGCCGCCACCCGCGTCCTTGGCGGTCAGCAGCAGGCGGCCCTCCTCGATGCTCAGATGCTTGCCCGGCGGCAGCAGATAAACGGTGTTGCGCTCCACCGGCCGGCCGTCCACGGCCTGGACCACGGCCATGGCGGTGTGCTTGGCCAGCAGGTCGACCATCAGGCTCTTGTGCACCGGCGACAGGTGCTGGACGACCACGTAGGCGAGGTCGCCGTCCCCCTCCGGCACATTGTCGAAGAAGCGTTGCAGCGCCTCCAGGCCGCCGGCCGACGCGCCGATGCCCACGATGCAGAAGGGGCGCTCCTCTCCCGACCCGGTCGGCGCCTCCCGCTCCACCAGCGGAGCGATGTCGGAACTGTCCATGGCGGTCTTGCTCCTGGGATCGTCGGATGGCAAGGGGGCGTCCGCTGGTGGTGGGGGAGGGGAAGGCCCTGGGCGGATGGCCGATCCTTATGGGGGAGGGGCACAAACGCACGGAGCGCCAGGGTAACCCGCGCCGTCGGCCTGCTTCGCCTGCCGCCGCCTTGTGGTGTCCGCCTAATATAGGAACGGAACCAAGTGGTCAACACAGTTGAAATTTTTGAAATCCGCAGCAGTCGCGAGTCAAGCATGGGTAGAGTTGAAGGTGTATTTTGCCGCTCGTCTCTTCAAGTGGACTATTACTAAAGGCTGTATTGCTTATCTCAAAGGTTTACCCCGATTGCGCGAAGACATCGGGGGTGGCGTGCCTCGCCGGCGTCAGTGTCCGTTTGACAACCTTATCGGTGGCAAGCTCGCCGGAGCAGCAGGCTTGCCATGAAGAGTTGTATCACGCCGCCGGAGACGTCGATCCTGGCTTCGCAGTCGCGGACCGGACGTCGCCAGCGGGTCATCCATCCGAAGCTGCGCTCGACCACACCCAACGCCGCGGCACGACGTTGAACCCCGGCTCGGTATCGGTTCGCCGGACCACCTCATACCGGCGGCGCATGAACACGGAGCGCCGTCCGTATCAATGGTGAGGTCGAGGAAGGTCGCCTTGTCCAAATGCGTCTTGCGGTCGATACCGCTTCGTCTTCTTCTCGATCCTGGCCATCCGGCCGCACGTCGCTTCCGTCCATATACGACGTTTGAATGATAACACGCTGCCGCTGCCAGCCGTTTTCAAACAGAGAGGACTCTCGGCCACCGCCGCGTGCCGGCAGGGTCCGTCCGCGTGGACCGCCATCCAGAACCTGGTGGACGGAACCTTTGTCGTCGCTTGACCGCTCTCACCCGCCATCCCGGCGAGCAAACACAGCGCCACAGTGGCCTTGACCCAGCAAACGCAAGCAGAGAATAATCTCGCCTCGCCAGTATACATCCATGAGCGGAGCTTTGCATGCACAGTGAAAAGAAAATAATAGTCGAAACTCTTTTCAACAACTGGGGAAAGTCTCACGATCGACTGACTCACCATTGGATAGAATACAGAATTAATTTATTTATGAAGTATACGCTAAGAAGTTTGATGTTGCAGTCATGTCAGGATTTTAATTGTTATGTATTGTTCGATCCGTTGTCAGATTCACTCATTCAAGAGGAGCTGTCGAAGCATCTTCCGCTGCCTTCCAATATCCGATTTGTCACGCCGAGAGAGTACAAGGAGTGCATAAATAATGATATCAGGAATTACAAATATTATTATAGAACCTATCTTTCCAGTGATGATATGTACCATAAGGATTTCATAAGAAGTCTTCATGAATATAGCCCTAAAGAAGATACGGTCGCCCTGGTTCCGCAATATGGTTATGCTTATGATTCCGAGCAGAATAGACTTGGGAATTTCTTCTTTTGGCTCCCAGGGTATGGCTCCATAATTGTAGAGGTTGATAAGTATTTGCGAGGGCAAGCGGCGCGCTACACATGGCGTGATGCATTACAGGTTCCTCGTGAATTCATGCATGTCAAGCAGCCGATATGGATCAATCATATTCATGGAAAGAATACAGGGACGACATTTGATAATATATTGCGCTGGCGGGATAAGAATGTCCCAGACGCCTTCATGATGGACCCTTGGGACAACGGCAAGAAATCCAGAGCCTGCTTCGGTCCTGAAATCACGAACCCAGATGACATCAATGCAATATTGGGAAATTATTTCTGACGCGCCGTGAGCGGCCGGTGGAAAGCCGGCGACGTTCTTCCGCAAGGGAAAACTCCCTGGGGCGCCCCATGCTCCCTGCCGTTGGCGGCATCGGCTCCGGATCGGCTCCGGATCGGCTCGGTGTGTCCGCGGAAGAGAAGCGCTTCGTGACGGAGGGGGAGGGCGCGGGTGGGGGCGTCCTGCGGAACCGCCGCTGCCGCGCCCCTCCCTGTAAGAATAGGTCACCGCCGGAGTTGATTACCCACAACGTACAATGTGACGGTGGGACAACAGTGTGCAGGATTTGCTACTTCGAGAATTGATGTCTCTTTACGGGATCGCCTTCCTGGGCAATCTTTAAACCGTAGCCACTAAGCTTCGAAAATATGAGAAAGGAGTGCGCCCGATGGAGCGAGAGGACGAGCATGCCCTGGATCGCTATATTGCAATGCTGTCGCCCGATCTGCGGCTGTCGGCGCGCCTTGCCTTCAAGGAGCTGTCGAACAACCCCTTCCTGCCGATTTTCAGCAAGGATGAGATTGCCCGGCTGATCTGTTCCCCGGGATTCCAGAGCTATCTGGAGGGTGAACGGAAACTCAACGCCAATTCCTTGTTTCTGTCTTGCGCCGCCAGCGCGTCAAGGCATTGACGGGGGCACCGGCTCAGCGGTCCAGGCCAAGGGCCGGCATGCGCGCCTGCACCTCGACCGAGCCGCCGGCCGCCCCTTCCTCCACGACCCGCAGGAGGGGGCGGACCGCCGTCAGCACCGGGCGCAGCGCCGCCAGCGCCGCCGCCGTCTCCACCAGCTCGCCCTTGCCGGACACGAGGTCGCGGATCCGCTCCGCCGCCGATTTCGGCCGGGGGAAGAGGGTCAGCGTGACCGCCGCGTCGGGGGCCAGCCCGGCCGCCTGCCGGGCCAGCACCAGCGCCGTCTCCTGGCCGCCCAACTCGTCGACCAGGCCGAGGTCGCGCGCCTGCGCCCCCGTCCAGACCCGCCCCTTGGCAACGGAGCGTGCCTGTTCGGGGGTGAGCCGCCGCGCCTCGGCGACGCGGGACAGGAAGGCGGTGTAGCTGCTGTCGATGATGGCGGCCAGCCGCTCCTCCTCGCTCGCCGTGAAGGGGCGGAGCGGCGACCACATGCCGGCGTTCCGGCCGGTGTCGATCACGCCCCAATTGACGCCCAGCCGCTCCGACAGGCCGTTCGCCGCCATCTTGCCGGCGACCACGCCGATGGAGCCGGTCAGCGTGCCCGGCTCGGCCACGATGCGGTCGGCGCCCAACGCGATCCAGTAGCCGCCGGAGGCCGCCGTGTCGCCCATGCTGGCGATCACCGGCTTGCCCGCCTGCCGCGCCCGGGTCAGGGCGCGCCAGATCGCCTCCGAGGCCGAGACGGAACCGCCGCCGCTGTCGATTCGGAAGAGGATGGCCACCACCCCGGGATCCGCCATCGCCGCCTCGATGGCCTCGACGATGGTCTCCGCCCCGGCGGCGACCTCGCCCAGGCCGGGCTTCCCGCTTTCGCCGCTGGTGATGGTGCCGACGGCGTGGATCAGCGCCACGGTCGGTCCGTCGGCGTGGGCCGGGCCGGCGGCATCGAGGTAGTCCAGAGTCTTCACCGTCTCCGCCCCGGCCCCGGCGCGCTGCCGGGCGGCGTCCTGCGCCTCGTCGGCGTAGCCGATGCGGTCGATCAGACGTGCCTCCAGCGCCTCGCGGTCCAGCAGGGGTGCCCGGTCCATGGCCTCCCGGACGGCGGTGGGGGCGAGGCGGCGTCCCCTGGCCACGCCGTCGACGATCTGGCCGGTCAGGTCGTCCAGGAGGGATTCCATCATCTCCCGGTTGGCGGGGGTGAAGCCGCTGCGGGAAAAGGTATCGGCCAGGCTCTTGTATTCCTCGCGCTGCATGATCTGCGGCTGGATGTCCAGCTTGTCGAGGGCGTCGCGGACGAAGGGGATCTGGGCCGACAGGCCGGTCAGGCTGAGCAGCCCCAGCGGCTGGAGCCACACCTCGTCGAAGGCGCTTGCCAGCAGGTAGGCGCGGTTGCCGGAACGGCCCTCCCCGTAGGCTTCGGCGAAGGCGATGGCGAAGCGGCCGGAGGCGCGGAACCGCTCCACCGCCGCGCGCAGTTCCTGGGCCTGGGCGAAGCCGATGCCGTCGCCCCCGAAGCGGGCGTAAAGGCCCTTCACCTGCGGATCGCGCCGCCCGCGCTCCAGCGCGTCCAGGACGTCGCGCAGCGTCGCCTCGCGTCCCAGCAGCCCGCCGAGCCGGTCGGACGGGGATTCCGCCAGCGGCCCTTCCAGGTCGAGGTCGAGGACGACGGTCCCGGGCAGCGTCGGCTCGCGCTCGCGCAGCAGCAGCACGGCGGTGGCGATGACGGCGGCGACGACGGTGAAGCCGATGAAGGCGAACAGGCGGACGATGAACCTCAGCATCCGGGCGGCTCCGGCTATTCGGGACGGTGGACGGGCCGGCGACCGCGCCCGCGGCTTCAGCGGTCCAGCTTGTGGTACTCGCGGTTGGGCATCATGTCCACGGCCGAGGCGACGCGGTTCGACATGTTGTAGAAGCCGACCGTGTCGGCGATGTCGAAGATGTCCTCGTCGCTGAAGCCGGCGTCGCGCAGCGCCCGGCGGTCGGCTTCGCCGACCGCGGTCGGATCCTTGGTCAGCGTCCAGGCGAAGTCGAGCATGGCGCGCAGGCGGGCGTCGAGTGGCGCCACCCGGTGATTCATCGCCAGCATCTCGCCCAGTTCCGGGTCTCCGGACAGCTTGCGCACCGCCTGACCATGGGCGACGAGGCAGTAGTAGCAGTGGTTGGCCGACGACACCACCACCGCGATCATCTCGCGCTCAAGCTTCGACAGGCCGCTGTCGCCCAGCATCAGCTCGTTGTAGAGCATGGCGAAGTTGCGCAGCTTCTTCGGCCGCAGGCTGTAGGCGCGGAGCACGTTGGGCACGAAGCCCAGCTTCTCCACGCATTTGTCGAACAGCGCCGCCATCTCCGGGTCCAGCTCGGGCGGCTCCGGGACGGGCAGGGCCATGACGTGTTCGGGTTGCGGCATCGTTGCGAATCTCCCCATGAATTTCGCGCGCGGGCTGCGGACGCGCTTTTGCCGGCCAGCCTAGCCGGGCACCGCCTCCGCGCAAAGCCCCTCCTTGTGGCCCGTCCGAAAGTTCAGGCTCGCCAAACCCTGTCATGGCGTGCAAAGAGTCGGGGGAAGGCAAGGCAGCGGTTGATGCGATGATCGATGCGGGCGGCATGGGCGGGCCCAGGCTTGAGCTCCTCTCCGTTCTCGTGGTCGAGGACAGCCGGTTCATCCGCAGCGTGCTCACGGCCACCTTGCGGACCATCGGCGTCGGCGCGGTGCATGGGGTGTCGAGCGGAGCTGAGGCGATCCGCTTCCTGGACGAGCGGCGGGCTTCCCTGCCGCCGGGCACGGCCCCGGTGGATCTGGTCATCTCCGACCTGATGATGCCGGACGTCGACGGGTTGATGCTGCTGCGCTGGGTGCGGTGCAGCCCGAAGTCGCCCGACCGCTTCCTGCCCATGCTGATGCTGTCCGGGGCGGCCGACCGGCAGTATGTGGAGCAGGCCCGCGACCTCGGCGCCACCGACTTCATCGCCAAGCCCTTCTCGGCCGGGACCATCGCCAACCGCCTGCTGCTCGCCATCGCGCGGCCGCGGCGCTTCGTGCTGGCGAAGGGCTATTTCGGGCCGGACCGGCGGCGCAGCAACCGGCCGGTGCAGATGGACTGCCGCATGACCGCACCGAACGAGATTTTGGTCGTGCACGCCAAGTCCAAGGCACAGGGCATCGACCGCCACCCGGTCATCTATTTCGAGCTTCCCAACCGCCTGGGCGCCAAGGTCGGCATCGCGCCCAGGGATCCCGTGCCGACCCTGCCGCCGGAGGTGCTGGCCGCCGCCGACCAGGAAATCCAGAGCCGGGCCGGCGACTACGCGACCTGGATCACCGCGGAGGTGGAGGAGATGGGGCGCCGCGCCGAGCGGCTGGCGACCGAGCCGGCCGGCGCGCCCGCGCTGCTGGCGCAGATCAACCGCTCGGCCCACGAGATGCGCGGCCAGGGCGGCATCTTCGGCTACCCGCTGATCACCCACATCGCCAAGTCGCTCTACGAGGCGACGCTCGGCGACGCGGCCGCCCTCACCGCGAACGGGCAGCGGCTGGTCAAGGCGCATGTCGACGCCATCAAGGCCGTCATGAACGGGCGGGTCAGCGGCGACGGCGGCGCCACCGGCAAGCAGCTCCTCGCCTCCTTGGAAACCGCCAAGAAAAAATACACCTGAAACCCCGACGGCAATCCGGCATCCCAGTCCTGTTTCACCTCCCGGCTCCGACCCGCCGGAAACGGTGGGATTCTTTTGCGGATGCGCGGTGGGAACCCATCGAAAAGACCTTTGTTGTACAGGCTGCTTCCAAGACGCCGCGGAACAATCGGTGCGGATCTTGATCGTGATCGCAGTCACGAACCGATCAACATTGGGAAGAGGAGCCAACAACATGCGTCACATGATCGTCGCGGCGGCCGCCGCGATGCTGCTGGCTGCCGGCGCTGCGTCGGCCGCCAGCGACCGCAGCGCCGCCGGCACGTCGTCCGGGGCCGTCGACAGGCACGGGACCACCTTGCAGGAGGGCGGGGCGGACAGCCAGGCCATCTCGCCGAACGAACCCGGCATGGGGCAGAGCCAGACCCGCGAATCCCTGACCGACCCGGGCCTGGCCGGCTCCGGCGCCAGCAGCGGTCCGTTCCCGCGCAGCCCCGCCGGTCAGGCCGAGCACGAGGCCATCTCGCCCGACGAATCCGGCCTGGGGCAGTCGCAGACACGGCGTTCGCTGCCGAACACGGCCGGAACCGAATGATACCAGGGCCGGTAAGTCCTGGCCTCGTGGAGCCGTTCCCGATGCCGTGTTCGAACGCCCGGCGCCGCGAACACGGCATCGGCCGCGACGGCGTCCCGACGCCTGCATCCAGGGCGCCGCCCCGGCGCCTACATCCAGGGCGCCGCTCCGGCGCCTACATCCAGGGGGTGCCGGCGTCGCCGCGGATCTGCTCCATGCGCTCCACCGCCGCCTTGAAGCCGTTGAGGGAGAAGCGGACCTCGGCCTTGGCGCCGTCCGCCCCCAGCCCGACGGCGGACACCTGCCGGCCGCTCATCAGCGTCTCAACCATCTTCCGGTTGGTGGCGGGGGCGCCCACCGCGCAGGTGTTCGGCTCGAAGCGGAAGGGCTGGCAGGGGAATTCCGGGCGGAACAGCCCGCGGTCCACCCACACGCGCACGGGCCGCGCCACGTCCACGCCGCCGTCGTGCAGGCGGAAGCGCAAACCCTCCAGCCAGCGCTCGGTGGAGCGCAGCCAGACCACCCGCGAGGCCCGGTCGTTGCCCGGCTTGGAAACGAGTTCGCATTCGACGCGCCGCGTCGCGGTCCAGACCTGGCAGTAGAGCCGCCAGTCCTTGTGGGTCTCGGAGAATTCCTGGAAGGGCCTGGCGGAGGTTGGTGCGGAGGTTGGTGCGGCGTTGGGGGTCTCGGCGGTGGCGGCGGCGCTTCCCACCGCCATCGCCGCCGCCCCTGCCAATGACAGCGCAACGCGCCACGCACGCGACTTCATATGCGGCCCCGCTGTGGTTTCCATCACGGGGGCGCACCGTACAGGATTCCTCCCTGCCTTGGGAGGGGAAGCTTATACCAGCGGCTTTTGCTGGTGACCCAGCAAAAGCCTTTTCCTCAATCGCCGGCGGGGCCGTCCGGCCCCCCCTGGCTTTCGCGGGCATGCTTTCGCGGGCATGAGCCCGCGGGGCCGCCGTCGCGGCCCACCAGCCGCACCGGTCAAAGACCGGTGCGGCTGGTATTACCCCGGCACGCCGGCGCGCCGGCGCAGCAGATGGTCGGCGAGCACGCAGGCCATCATCGCCTCGCCCACCGGGACGGCGCGGATGCCGACGCAGGGGTCGTGGCGGCCCTTGGTCAGGATGTCGGTGTCGTTGCCGTGGACGTCCACCGTCCGGCGGGGGGTGAGGATGGAGCTGGTCGGCTTGACCGCGAAGCGCACCACGATGTCCTGGCCGGTGGAGATGCCGCCGAGGATGCCGCCCGCGTGGTTCGACAGGAACAGCGGCTCGCCGTCGGGGCCGCGGCGCATCTCGTCGGCGTTCTCCTCGCCGCTCAGCAGGGCGGCGGCAAAGCCGTCGCCGATCTCCACCCCCTTGACCGCGTTGATGCTCATCATGGCGCGGGCGAGATCGCTGTCCAGCTTGTCGTAGAGCGGGTCGCCGAGGCCGGCGGGCACGCCCGACGCCACCACCTCGACCACCGCGCCGACCGAAGAGCCGCTCTTGCGGACCTGGTCGAGATGATCGGCCCACAGCGCCGCCGTCCCGGCATCGGGGCAGAAGAAGGGGTTGTTGTCCACCTCCGCCCAGTCCCAGCGGTCGCGGTCCACCTTGTGCGGGCCGATCTGGACCAGCGCGCCGCGCACGGCGACGGCCTCGCCCAGCACCCGGCGGGCGATGGCGCCGGCGGCCACGCGGCAGGCCGTCTCGCGCGCCGAGGAGCGGCCGCCGCCGCGGTAATCGCGGATGCCGTACTTCTTCCAGTAGGCATAGTCGGCGTGGCCGGGCCGGAACTTGGCGGCGATGTCGCCGTAGTCCTTGGAGCGCTGGTCGGTGTTCTCGATCTGCAACGCGATCGGCGTGCCGGTGGTCTTCCCTTCGAACACGCCGGACAGGATGCGGACCTGGTCGGGCTCCTGGCGCTGGGTGGTGTAGCGCGACTGGCCGGGCCGGCGCTTGTCCAGCCAGGGCTGGATGTCGGCCTCGCCGAGCGGCAGGAGCGGGGGGCAGCCGTCCACCACCACGCCGATGGCCGGGCCGTGGCTCTCGCCCCAGGTGGTGAAGCGGAACAAGGTTCCGAAGCTGTTGCCGGCCATGGCGACCCCATCGTCGTTTTCGGTTGGTCCGGCGCGCCGGACCTGTGTTTTCGGTCGGTCCGGCGCGCCGGACCTGTGTTTTTCGGGCGGTCCGGCAGGCCGGACCTGTGTTTTTCGGGCGGTCCGGCACGCCGGACCTGTGCGGGCGGGGCCGGCGCCGCGGACGGCGGGGAGTTACTTGCGGCCTTTCCCGGGGCGCGTCAAGCGCGCCCGCAGGTACACGGATCAAAAGGCGCCCTTCTGCTCGCGGCGGCGGTCGAGGGCGACGTCGAACTGGCGCAGCAGCTTCTGCATCGCTTCGAAATAGAGCTTGCGGCCCGGGTTGTTCCTCATGCAGCGGACGTCCAGATGCGCCACGCTGGTCAGCGCCGACACGCAATAGCCGAGCAGCCAGTAGCGCGTGCGGATCTTGCGCAGATAGTCGCGGAACGGCTCGGGCTGGCCGTTCATGAAGGAGGTGAAGCTGCTCTCGTAGTCGGACAGGATCTGCCGGATGTCCATGAGCGTGGCTTCCAGCAGCTTGCCTACCTTCTCGATGTGCATGAGGAGCTGGGTCTCGTAAGGCTTGTGCATGCGGATGTCGACCGGGATGCAGTCCCGCGACTTCAGCCAGGCGAGGATGGTCCGGGCGCGCGGGGCGATGCGGCGGAGCTGGTATTCGTAGAAGGTCGTGCCCTTCCAGGCGCTGAAGATGGAATCGGCCTCGACGCGCTCGATGCCGAAGGCCGACACGAACAGGCCGGCCTCCTCCAGCTCGGGATTCCAGATGGCCTCCAGGAAGCGCTCGATGCTGTGGCTGCTGGCGCCGCCGCCGTCGATGGCCTTGCGGACGATGGGCTCGATGCGCAGGCGGATCAGGCGGCGGAGCTGCTGGTCCTCGTCCTCGCTGATCAGCCAGTGGCGGGGATCGACGCTGGTCTTCTCGGCCTCGAAACAGGTCTTGAGGAGGAAGGCGTCGAGCGACGGGATGCTGTCGATCAGCTTCAGCGTCCTCATGTCGGCCGTTCCCGCCTCGCTGGCGTCGGGCTCCAGCCCGAACTGCTCGGTGAGCAGGATCTCGCTGTTGCGGGCCCGCAGATAAATGGCCACGCCGCCGCTTTCCGGATGGTCTCCGCTGTGCGGAATGTAGATTCCGGTCTCCACGGGGCGGCCGCCGGCCGTGTTCCCCTCCTCGTCGAGGGTCGGGTCGGCGCAGTCGTCGGCCTGCTCGTCGAAGTTGGGGTACTTGAAGAGGATCGCCTTGTTCAGGCCCCGGGCACGGAACAGGCGGCAGTCTTCGGGAATGCTCTGCGTGATGGCGATCAGATTCATCGACACGCTGGAACCGCCGTAGAGAATTTGCTCCAGGATCGGTGACGTTGAGTCCGATAGTCGCTTCGCCCGCATCGATTGACCGCTCCACTCCAAGGGGAGGCGCGGAGAATAGTCGTACAAGTGATTTCGGCAAAGGCGCTTTGTGGCCCGGCCCGATCAAAAATGGCGGGCTTTTGAAAACTTTATTGCGCGGCTCGGCCGGCGCCGCTTGCTTGACCCCAGTCCCTTCGGAGTGCCGCCGGGCTGCGGCACCGGGGGGCAATCCGTCGCCGGTCCGCCCCCGGGCGCCCGGTCCCGTCAGCCCTTGGCGGTGCCGCCGAGCGAGCCCAGAAGCTGGGCCACCCCCGCCGCCTCGTCCACGGCCACCATGCCGACGGTGTGGTAGCCGCTGTCCACATGCATCACCTCGCCGGTGACGCCGCTGCCGAGGTCGCTCAGCAGGAACAGGCCGGCGCCGCCGACCTCGCCGATGGTGACGTTGCGCTTGAGCGGCGCGTTCAGCTCGTTCCACTTCAGGATGTAGCGGAAGTCGCCGATGCCGCTGGCGGCCAGCGTCTTGATGGGGCCGGCCGAGATGGCGTTGACCCGGATGTTCCGCCCACCCAGATCGACGGCGAGGTAGCGCACGCTGGCTTCCAGCGCGGCCTTCGCAACACCCATCACATTGTAGTGCGGCATGACGCGTTCGGCGCCATAGTAGGACAGGGTCAGCAGGCTGCCGCCATCCGTCATCAGCGGCACGGCGCGCTGCGCCACCGCGGTGAAGGAGTAGCAGGAGATGTCCATGGTGCGGAGGAAGTTGCCCCGCGTGGTGTTGAGATAGAGGCCGTCCAGTTCGCTCTTGTCGGAAAACGCGATCGCATGAACGACGAAATCCAGTTTGCCCCATTCCGCCTCGATGGCGGCAAAGGCCGCGTCGACGCTGGCCTCGTCGGTCACGTCGCAGGGCAGGACGAGGCGCGCGCCCACCTGATCGGCCAGCGGCTTCACGCGCTTCAGCAGGGCCTCGCCCTGGTAGGTGAAGGCCAGCTCGGCGCCGTGCTGCGCCAGGGTGGAGGCGATTCCCCAGGCGATCGAACGGTCGTTCGCCACGCCCATGATCAGGCCACGCTTGCCGTCCATGAGCGGCTTCGGGTTGGACATCAGAACCTCGTGAATCACAGCCATGCCTTGAAAAGTGGGGCGCATCCTACACGAAAGGCCGGTCCGGTCAAACCAGGGCGGGAGGCTAGCCATGGCCGAGCGTAAGGGAACGCCCCCCGGCCCGCGGCGGCCGCTGGCCTGCATCCGGGAGGTGTGGGGCTTCATCGCCTACTCGGCGATGCGCTTCTACAACGACAACTGCTTCCAGACGGCGGCGTCGCTGACCTACACATCGCTGCTGGCGATGGTGCCGCTGATGACGATCGGCTTCGCCATCTTTTCCGCCTTTCCGGCCTTCGGCGCGCTCCAGACGCGGATCCAGACCGTCATCTTCAAGAACCTGGTGCCGGAGATCGGCGACGCCATCCTGGAGTATCTGGGGGCCTTCATGGCCAACGCCGGGCAGATGCCCATCTTCGGCGTGGTCGGGCTGGCGGTGTCGGCGGTGCTGCTGATCTGGACCATCGAGGGATCCTTCGCCACCGTCTGGCGGGTGCGGGAACCGCGCTCCTACGTCACCCGCATCCTGTCCTTCTGGGCCGTGGTGTCGCTGACCCCGCTGTTCGCCGGGGCCAGCCTGTCGCTGTCCAGCTCGCTGTGGGCAGCCCTCCAGTTCGCGCATCTGGAAGGCTTCGCCGACCCGCTGGTCGGGATCGGGGCGGTGCTGCCCTTCCTGCTCCAGCTCGTCGGCTGCACGCTGCTGTACCTGATCATCCCCAACCGCGAGGTCTACTGGCTGGACGCCGCCGCCGGCGGCGCGGTGGCCTCGCTTCTGCTGGAGACGTCGAAGGCGGGATTCGCCTGGTACATGCGGGAGTTCCCCGCCTACCAGACCATCTACGGCGCGCTCGCCACCGTGCCGATCTTCCTGTTCTGGGTCTACATCGCCTGGTCCACCGTGCTGTTCGGCGCGGTGGTCGCCGCCTCGCTGCCGGAATGGCGGGCCGGCAAGATCACCCGCGGCGGGCCGGAGGGGCTGCTGCCGGCCCAGCGGCTGGGGCTGGCGCTGGCGGTGTTGCACGAACTGCTGGACGCCAGCCGCCTCGGCGTGGGCCTGCGCCGGCGCACGCTGGTCGGGCGCGTGCCGGTCGGCACCGTGCTGATCGACGGCATCCTGGAACAGCTGCGCGACGCCCATTGGGTGGCGCACACCACGCGCAACGCCTGGGTGGTCACCCGCGATCTCAGCGAGGCCAGCCTGTTCGACCTGATGAAGGCGCTGGGAATCGGGCTGCGCGGCTCGGTCCGCGGGCTGGGCGGGCTGGACCTGCCCTGGCAGGAGCGCACCGCGCAGCTCCTCGAACAGGCCGAGAAGGTCCAGGAGGAGATGCTGGGCATGCCGATCCGGACCCTGCTCTCCGACCTGCCGCTGGGGGCTGACTCGCCCCGGGGGGACGGGGCCTCCGCCGTTCCCTTTCGCGCCGGACGCCGGCCCTGAGCCGCCGTTCCGGTTGGCACTCCGGCCGAGGGCGGGTTCGGCGGGTGTGCCGGCCCCCGGCGGCGGCAATAATGCTGTTTGAACAGCTGTTCATGCTCTGATAGTCATGCGGGCATCAGCGACCTTCGCCGCGGCCCTGCCCATGACCCTCGCGACCGCCCTGATCCTTGCCTTCAGCCTGTCCATGGACAGCTTCGCCGCGGCGCTCGGCACCGGGGCCGGCTTGCGCCGGCCCGGCCTGTGGGAGGCGGTGCGCGTCGGCGCCTGCTTCGGCGGGGTGCAGCTGGCCATGCCGGCGCTGGGATTCGCGCTCGGCCTCACCTTCGCCGCCGTCGTTCAGGAGGTCGACCACTGGGTCGCCTTCCTGCTTCTCCTGGGCGTCGGCGGCAAGATGGTGTGGGAAAGCCTGTACGGCGACGGGGACGCGGATGGGGCGTGCGGCGGTCGCCCGGCCCTCGGCGCGCTCCTGCTGACCGCCGTCGCCACCAGCGTCGACGCCGCCGCCGTGGGCGTTTCGCTGGCCGTGGTGGACGTGGACATCATCAACCTGTGCCTGCTGATCGGGGTCGTCACCTTCGGCATGTCGTCCGGCGGGGTCCTGATGGGACGCGCCGCCGGGCCGCTGCTCGGCCGCCGCGCCGGGCTGCTCGGCGGGCTGGGGCTGATCGCCATCGGCACCAAGATCCTGGTCGAGCACACGCTGGGCGCCTGATACCCTCGGGGCCTCTGCGGCTTGAACCGGCGGGAGGCCGGAGGGGGGGAAGGGCATGGCGACCGTCACCATCCACACCGCACAGGGGGCGCAGGCCGGGCTTCCGGTCATGGAGAGCATGGTGATGCGGACCCTGCGCACCACGGAGGCGACGGCCGGCCGGCTCGACCAGACCGTCCTGGCGGGGACCACCGTGGAATCGCGCTGGATCGCCCTCGGCGACTTCGCGCCCGCCGCTGCCGACGGCGGCATCGCGGGAACGCTGCACGCGCTGACCGTCCTCGACGCCGACGGCGCCCCGCGCGTCGCCTGGAGCGGTCTTCACCAGCCCTGGACCGACAGCGCCGCCGCGTCCTGGAACACGACGCTCGACCTCTTCGCCGGGGACGACCGGCTCGACGGCGGCCCCGGACCCGACGAACTCGGCGGCGGGGCCGGGAACGACACCATCCGCGGCGGCGGCGGCGACGACCGGATCGACGGCGGCGGTGGCGTCGACGTGGCGGTCTTCGACGGTCCGCGCGCCGCCCATGCCGTCCTGCACAGGATCGTCCCCGACGGCGATGCCGCGGCCGGCCATGTCGTGATCGTCAGCGGCGGCGAGGGCAGCGACGTCTTGTCGCAGGTGGAGCGCCTCCGGTTCAGCGACGGCACGCTGGTGGTCGAGCCGACCGACGTCGCCTTCGCCGTCCACCGCCTCTACCGGGCTGCGCTCGACCGCGCGTCCGACGAGGCCGGCCTCACCGCCTGGTCGCAGGCCGTTTCCGCCGGCGCCCTGACCATGGCGCAGGTCGCCCGTGCCTTCCTCGACAGCCCGGAGTATGCGGAGCGTTCCGGCGGCGGACCCGCCGACAACGGCTGGTTCGTGGATCGGCTCTACCGCAGCGCGCTGGGGCGGGAGCCCGACGCCGACGGCGCCCGCGACTGGGTTGCGGCGCTCGACACCCAGGCCCTCGACCGCGCCGGGGTGCTGCTCGGCATCGCCGGCAGCCCGGAGAGCCTCGGCCGCGCCGCCGCCCAGGCGGGCGAGGGGCTCTGGCTGCTGTGAGGGCCTATTCCAGCCCCGCCTTGCGGCGCACGTCGTAGCTGCGCGTCCGCGCCCATTCCTCGACGAACTTCACCAGCTCGGCGTCGGGCGGATCGGGGAGGACGACCTTCAGCTTCACGTACTGGTCGCCCGGCTGGCGGGTCTTCTGGCTGACCACGCCCTTGCCGCGCAGCCGCAGGGTGGAGCCGGTGTTGGATCCCGGCGGCACCTTCACCGCCACCGGGCCGCCGACCGTCGGCACGCGGATGGTGGCGCCGAGCACCGCCTCGTTCAGCGTGATCGGCATCTCCAGGTGGATGTCGCCGTCCTGCCGGGTGAAGTGGGGATGCGGCTCGACATGCACCTCGACGATGGCGTCGCCGGCCGGCATGCCGCCCATGCCGGGCAACCCCTGGCCCTTCAGGCGCAGCTTCTGCTGGTCCTCGGTGCCGGGCGGGACGGTGACGTCGATGCTCTTGCCGTTGGACAGGCTGACGCGCCGCTTGGTGCCCAGCGCCGCCTCGACGAAGGGGACGGTGAGGGAGTAGGCGATGTCGGCGCCCCG
This sequence comes from Pseudomonadota bacterium, assembly GCA_023416455.1. Taxonomy (GTDB): domain Bacteria; phylum Pseudomonadota; class Alphaproteobacteria; order Azospirillales; family Azospirillaceae; genus Azospirillum. The sequence continues at coordinate 24,572 of JAEZHQ010000626.1, forward strand.
CGCCTTCGGCCCGGAGGAGGACGATCCCCCCGCGCCGCCGGCGCTGCGCCGCCGCCCGCCGCCGAACAGGTCGGAGAACCAGTCGTCGCCGCTGAAGAAGGAGTCATCGGCGCCGCCGTAGGCCCGGCCCCGGCCGGAATGGGCGTGCGAGCGGGCGCCGAACCCGTGGCCGCGCTCCTGGCCGGAGGCGTCGATCTCGCCGCGGTCGTAGCGGGCGCGCCTCTCGGGGTCGGACAGCAGCGTGTAGGCCGCCGAGATCTCCTTGAAGCGCTCCTCGTTGGCGGCGTTTCCCGGCTTCAGGTCGGGGTGGTGTTCCTTGGCGAGCTTGCGATACGCCTTCTTGATGTCCTCGGCGCTGGCCGAGCGGTTGACGCCGAGGAGCTGGTAGGGATCGCGGATGCTGGACACGGACACGGACTTTCCACCCCGAAGGCCGGGGCCCTGGCGTTACGAGTTGGCGACGATCTTCCACGTACCGTCCGGCTGTTTGCAAGCGGTTCCGTAGGCGACCTCCGACTTGCCACCGACATGGACCGTCTGTTGGAACTCGCGGCAATAGTTGCCCGTGTTGTTGTAGCCGTCGCGCGTCGTGGTTACCGTGCCCGAGTTCCCCGTCTGGGGGTTGCTCCAGGTGATCCTGTCGCCCACCGGTGCGCTGTAGGCGCGGCGCGCGGCGGTCTCGGCGTGGCTCTGGTCCGCCTTGTCGAGCGAGGAGCCGATCTCGCGGCCGATGAAGGCGCCGAGCAGGGTGCCGACGCCGGTGGCGACCAGCTTGCCCGTGCCGCCGCCGAACTGCGACCCGATGACTCCGCCGGCGACTCCGCCGCCGATGGTGCCGGCCGTCTCTTTGCCGCTGAGCGAGCAGCCGGCGAGCAGGGTGACGGCCGCCAATGCCGGGACAAGCTTCTTAACGAACATCGATGTCAGCCTCGATCTAAGGTTGGGAAGCGGCGCGCCTTCCGGGTGGCGCTGCGATGGCCACTGGTATAAGCGAAGCTGTGCTATCTGTGAATTGGGACGAAGCTGTGACCGGGCGCGCCGGGGCCGGCCTGCGAGAGCCGGCGCCGGCGGCGCGGGGCGGACGAGAGGGAACCATGAGCGAGACGACCGACCGTGAACCATACGCGCTCTTCCAGGACTGGCTGAAGGAGGCGGAGCGGAGCGAGCCGAACGATCCCAACGCGGTGGCCCTGGCCACGGCGGACGCCCGGGGCGTGCCCTCGGTGCGCATGGTGCTGCTGAAGGGCGTCGATGCCCGCGGCTTCGTCTTCTACACCAACACCGAGAGCCGCAAGGGCGAGCAGCTGCTGGCCAACCACAACGCCGCCCTGTGCTTCCATTGGAAGACGCTGAGGCGCCAGGTGCGCGTGGAGGGGGCGGTCGAGACGGTGACGGACGCCGAGGCCGATGCCTATTTCGAGAGCCGCCCGCGCGAGAGCCGCATCGGCGCCTGGGCCTCGCTCCAGTCGCGCCCGCTGGAAGGGCGCTGGGAGCTGGAGAAGCGGGTCGCCCAGTTCGCCGCCAAGTTCGGCCTCGGGGCGGTGCCGCGGCCGCCGCACTGGACGGGCTTCCGCGTCCTGCCCCGCCGCATCGAGTTCTGGCAGGACCGGCCCTTCCGCCTGCACGAGCGGATCCTCTACACCGCCCTGGATGAACCCGGCGCGGCCCCGGCGCGGTGGACGACCGAGCGTCTCTACCCCTGATGCCGGCAACGGCCGTCGCGCCCCGCATCGCGAGGGATGACGGCCGCTTGCGGATGTGCTGTTCTGAGGGAAGGGGGTTGGCCGTCCGGGGCCGGCCGGAAACGGATCGGCATGGGATCGTCTGACGGCTCAGCGGGTGTGAAGCGTGTTGCCCTGTGGATCGGGGCGGCCGCCTTCCTGTGCCAGCTTCTGGCCTTCAGCCTGATCATGCCGCGCCTCGCCGGGCTTCCCGCCCCTTCCTCCTCCCTTTGCCTGGCGCAGGACGGGGACGCGGGCGCGGCCCCCTCCGCCGACCATCAGGATCGCGGCGCGGTCCGGGATCACGGCTGCCCTTTGTGCCCGCTGATCGGCGGGCTCGGTGAGCCGCCATCGCCGACCGGCATGCCGGGGGCGGTGGATTGGACGGGCCGGGACGATCGGGCGCTGACCGGCCAACGGATCGGGGCCGGCTGGTTTCTCGCCCGCCTTCAGGCCCGGGGACCGCCGGGCGAAGCCTGACGGCAGGGAAGCACGCCCGGAGCCATGGCCGCAAACGCCATGGCCGGAAACACCGTATCCGGAAACGCCTTCCTCCGCTGCTCACCGCAACGCATGTTCGGACAGGCCGCCCTGCTTGCGCATCGCGACCGGCCGGCCGGCGCCTGGACCCGAGGGGTTCGGGTTCGCCGCCCCTCCCGGCGTTCGCGCGGCCTTCCGAACTCGGATACCCTGGAGGAATGACCATGACGGCAATCCGATTTCCGGCCCTGCCCATCGTGACCCTGCTTCTGGCCGGCGCCGGCCTCCTGCATGGAGGAGCCGGCCGGGCGGCCGAGGCCGGGCACGCGCATCACGGCGGGGAACGAAAGGGAACCTACGCGGCGCTGTCGCCGGTGTCCTGCGACCGGACCATCCTGGAATGCGCCAACGCGGCCACGCCCTTCCTCGACCGGGACGGGACGCTCTGGCTGGCGTGGAATGCCGGAGGCCAGGTCTCCGTCGCCCGGTCCGGCGACGGCGGCCGGACCTTTTCCGAAGCCGTTCCCGTCGGGGAGCGGACGGACATGCTGGATGTGGGACCCGACGCGCGTCCCGCCCTGACCGTGGATGCCGAAGGACGGGTGACCGTCGTCTTCTCCCGGTTCAAGGACGAGGACTGGAACGCCGAGGTCCTGGTCGCCCGGTCCGAGGACGGCGGGCGAAGCTTCCCGGCGCCGGCCCCCGTGGCGGGCGGGCCGGCCAGCCAGCGCTTCGGCGGCATCCTGGCCGACGACGCGGGGAACCTGTACCTGGCCTGGATCGACAAGCGGAACGTCGCCGCCCGCAAGGCGGCGGGCGCGGCCCAGCCGGGCGCGGCGCTCGCCGTCGCCCGGCTGGCGGAGGGCGGTGCACGGGTGGCGTTCGCCCGGATCGCGCAGGATCCGACCTGCGAATGCTGCCGCATCGCCATGGCGCTGACGCCCGACCAGCGGCCCGTCCTGCTGTTTCGCGGGATTTTCGACGACCGGGACCGCGATCACGCGGTGCTGACCTTCCTCGACCGCGACACTCCCGGCCCGGCGCGCCGGGTATCGGACGACGCCTGGGCGATCGACGGGTGCCCGCATCACGGCCCGGCTCTGGCGGTCTCCTCCACCGGCACGCAGCACGCCGCATGGTTCACCCAGGGACAGGCGCGCCAAGGGCTGTACTACGCACGCTCCATCGACGAGGGACGGCAATTCTCGCCACCCATGCCGGTTGGAGATGCCAGGCGGCAGGCGGGCCGGCCGGCCCTGCTGGCGATCGGCGAAACCGTGTGGCTGGTCTGGAAGGAGACCGACGGAGCGCGGAGCGCCGTGCACGGCATGATGTCGCGGGACGATGGACGGAGCTGGTCGCCGCCCCGCCGCCTGGCCACCACCACCGGCTATTCCGACCACCCCATGCTGATCGGTGACGGGGCCGGGGGCTTCCTCTCCTGGCTCAGCCATGCCGACGGATACCGCCTGATTCCACTGGAGGGACGATGAAACGGCTTTTCCTGATCCTCCTCCTGGCGATGGCCGTGCCGGGCGGTGCCGGCGCCGCGCCGGCGTTGCGGTCCTTCACCGCCGAAAGCTGGCTCCAGCTGCGCAGCGCGTATGCCGGCAAGCCGCTGATCGTGCATTTCTGGGGGGTGACCTGCGCTCCCTGCCTGGAGGAGCTGCCGCACGTCGCCGCCCTGTTGCGCGACCACCCCGGGATGGCGGTCATGCTGGTGCACGCCGAAACGGCGCCCCCCGCCCGGGTCGCCCGGGTGCTGGAACGAAGCGGCCTTTCCGGCCATGAAAGCTGGATGTCCTTCGGTCCGGTGGACCAGTCCCTGCGCTCGGCGGTCGATCCGGACTGGATCGGCGAGATGCCGCGCACGATGCTGATCGCCAGGGACGGTTCCGTCACCACCATCAGCGGCAAGGCCGACATGGACCGGCTTGCACGCTGGTGGACGGAGCAGGCGCCGTGAGCCCCCGGTGGACAGAGCCTCCGCGCGATCGGCGGGAGGCCGGCATCGCCGCCCGGCTTCCGGCACGCCGCGCGTGCCGCCGTGCCCTGTCCATCGGGCGTCCATGGGGCTGGCGGGTGGGTGTCGGAAACGGCCGCCAGACCGCAAACCCGGAACCGGGACACGCAGCATGACCATCGACCAGATGCAGGCCGAGCGGCTGCGCCGCCGCGCCACCTACGCCAGCGTGTCGGTGTCGGCGACGCTGATCGCGGCCAAGCTGGCCGCCTATCTGCTGACCGACTCGGTCAGCATCCTGTCGTCGCTGATCGATTCCAGCACCGACCTGCTGGCGTCGGTGGTGACGCTGCTGGGCGTGCGCACCGCGCTGCGCCCGCCCGACCAGGCGCACCGCTTCGGCCATGGCAAGGCGGAGGCGCTGGCGGCGCTGGCCCAGGCCGCCTTCATCGGCGGCTCGGCCGTCTTCCTCTGCATCGAGGCGGTGCGCCGGCTCCTTCACCCGGCCCCGGTCGGCGAGGGGGCGGTGGGCATCGCCGTGATGCTGCTGGCCATCCTGATGACCGCCGGTCTGGTCGCCTACCAACGCCATGTGGTGCGGCTGACCGGCTCCGTCGCCATCGGGGCGGACCGGCTCCACTACGCCGGCGACCTGCTGATGAACGGGGCCGTCATCGCCGCCATCCTGCTTGCCGGCTGGACCGGGATCAGCGCCTTCGACCCGCTGTTCGGGCTGGCCATCGCCGCCTTCCTCCTGCACGGCGCCCGCGGCGTCGGGCTGTCGGCGCTGAACGTGCTGATGGACCGGGAGCTGCCGGAGGCGGACCGTGCCCGCATCGCCGCCCTCGTCGCCGCCCACCCGGACGCCCGCGGCATGCACGACCTGCGGACGCGCAGCAGCGGCATCGGCGCCTTCATCGAGCTGCATCTCGAGCTGGACCCCCATCTCACGGTGGTGGAGGCGCACGACATTGCGGACCGCATCGAGAATGACCTGAAGTCGGCCTTTCCCGGGGCGGAAGTTCTCATCCACCAGGAGCCGGCCGGACTGGCTGACGACCGGCTGGACAACCGTGTGTCCGGCGGTCACAGCGTATGATTGCCGGCGGCCCGTCCGGCTGCCGCAGCATACGAAAGGCCAAGCGCCCAATGCCCCTTGCGGTGTTGCGGACTTGCAAGATTCCGGCAATAATTATGTAGGGGAGTGAACGTACCACGAACTCTTGCGAATAAAACGGCGGTAGAATATGGACAGTGCGTTCGGCAATCGCTCGCATCTCATCGTCGACCTCGCGGACGAAGCCGGCAATCTCGGCATCGAGATCGCGGACATCGCGGGCCATGTCGAGGACGTGAACGGCCGCCTCGGTCATCAGGCCAATGTTTTCGCGCAACTGCGGGAGACCGGGACCAAGATGTCCCAGAGCACCCAGCGCATCTCCGCCGCATCGGCGGTGGCGCGCACGGTGACCGAGCAGGCGCGCCAGGAAGTCGAGACCTCCCATGACCGGGTGCAGCGGTCCATGGCCGACATCCACGCCCTGGTCGCCGCGGTGGGCGGCATGGAGGGGCAGATCGCCGGCCTGCGCGAGGCCCTGGACCGGGTCGGCAAGGTGGCCAGGGAGATCTTCGCCATCGCCAAGCAGACCAACCTGCTGGCGCTGAACGCCACCATCGAGGCGGCGCGCGCCGGCGACGCCGGGCGCGGCTTCGCCGTCGTCGCCAACGAGGTGAAGGCGCTGTCCAGCAAGACCAGCGAGGCCACCACCGAGATCGACGCCACGCTGAAGTACCTGAACGAGCAGGCGCAGAGGCTGATGATGGAAAGCTCGGCCAGCGCGCTGAAGGCGCGCGCGGTCAGCGAGGGCACGACCGCCATCGGCGAGGTGATCGCGACGGTCGGCCGGGCGATGAACGAGCTGCACACGGAGACCGACAAGATCGACGCCGCCTCGTCCGAGATCGGGGTCAACTGCCAGGAGCTGGAGCGCGAGATCAGCGACCTCGCCATCGGCGTGCAGCTGTCCAGCGAGAACCTCGCCCAGGCGCGCGACCGCGTGAACAACCTTCTGGGCATGAGCGAGCGGCTGATCGGAATCACCGCGGAGCTGGACGTGGAGACGGTGGACACGCCCTTCATCCGGCTGGTCCAGGAGGCGGCCGGCGCCATCGCCTCCGGCTTCGAGGACGCGGTGGCGCGCGGTGAGATCGGCGAGTCCGACCTGTTCGACCGCAACTACCAGCCCATTCCCGGCACCGACCCGCAGCAGTTCATGGCGCGCTTCACCACCTTCTGCGACCGCATCCTGCCCGGCATCCAGGAGTCCGTGATCGCCAAGAACAGCCGCATCGTCTTCTGCGTGGCGCTGGACGCCAACGGCTACCTGCCGACCCACAACCGGCAGTTCAGCCAGCCGCAGGGACCCGACCCGCTGTGGAACGCCGCCAACTGCCGCAACCGCCGCATCTTCAACGACCGCGTCGGGCTGGCGGCTGGGCGCAACACCAATCCCTTCCTGCTCCAGACCTACCGGCGCGACATGGGCGGCGGCAAGTTCGTGCTGATGAAGGATGTGTCGGCCCCGATCACCGTCCGTGGCCGCCATTGGGGCGGCCTTCGTTTGGCCTACAAGGTCTAGCCCGGCCCCGGCCTGCGGGCACCCCCCTCGGGGGGGCTCGGCCGGATCGGCGCGAAAACCGGTTTACGCTGCATAAAGATATCTTTATATCTATGTCCGGGTGACGGGCCGGCAAGGGCCGGTCCGCGCCCGGACGATGCAACGGCGGCGATCGGGGGCCATGGACGAGCTTCTTGCGACCCTGAAGGCGGCGGCGGAGACCACGCGGCTCCGGCTGCTGGCGCTGTGCGCGCATGGCGAGCTGACCGTCACCGAGCTGACCCAGATCCTCGGGCAGAGCCAGCCGCGGGTGTCGCGCCACCTGAAGCTCCTGTGCGACGCGCGGCTGCTCGACCGCTTCCGCGAGGGCACCTTCGCCTTCTACCGGCTGGCCGAGACCGGGCCGTCGGCCGATCTCGCCCGCGTGCTGGTGGGGGCCATCCCGCCCGGCGACCCGACGCTGCGGCGGGACCTGGCCGGGCTGGAGGCCATCAAGCGCGCCCGCGCCGAAGCCGCCGCCGCCTATTTCCGCGAGAACGCCGCCCGCTGGGACGAGATCCGCTCGCTCCACGTTCCGGAGCGGGAGGTGGAGGCGGCGCTTCTCGGCCTGCTCCCCCGGGAGGGGGTGGGCGACCTGCTCGACATCGGCACCGGCACCGGCCGCATGCTGGAGGTGCTGGGGCCGCAGGCCCGCCGCGCCGTCGGCGTCGACCAGTCGCGCGAGATGCTGGCGGTCGCCCGCGCCAAGCTGGAGGGGGTGGCGCTGCGCCACTGCCACGTGCGGCAGGCCGACATGTACCAGCTGCCCTTCCCGGCGGCCGCCTTCGATACGGTGGTGATCCATCAGGTGCTCCATTTCGCCGAGGAGCCGGCCCGGCTGCTGGCCGAAGCGGCGCGGGTTCTGGCCCCCGGCGGGCGCCTGCTGGTCGTCGACTTCGCCCCGCACGGGCTGGAATCCCTGCGCACCGAGCACGCCCACCGCCGCCTCGGCTTCGCCGACGGGGAGGTCGCCGCCTGGTGCCGCCAGGCCGGCCTCGACAGCGGCCCGGTCGTGCATCTGCCCGGCGCGCCCCTGACCGTCTCCATCTGGCCGGCGGTCCGCGTCGCGGCGGGCGCGCCGGCCTCCGTCTCCCCCGTCCTCTCCACCAGCGGAGCCCAGCCATGACGTCCGGCATCCCGTCGGTCAGCTTCGAGTTCTTCCCGCCCAAGACGGAGAAGATGGAACAGAGCCTGTGGCAGGCGATCCAGCGCCTTGCCCCGCTGCGGCCGGCCTTCGTGTCGGTGACCTACGGCGCCGGCGGGTCGACCCGCGAGCGCACGCACAACACGGTGTGCCGCATCCAGAAGGAGACGGGCATCCCCGCCGCCGCGCATTTCACCTGCGTCGGCGCCACCCGGGCCGAGATCGACGCCATCGCGCGCACCTACTGGGAGGCCGGCATCCGCCATCTGGTGGCCCTGCGCGGCGACCCGCCGGAGAGCGAGGGCGGGGTGGGCGGGCGCTACGTGCCGGCCGAGGGCGGCTACGCCTACGCCGCCGACCTCGTGGAGGGCATGCGCAAGGTCGCCGACTTCGAGATCTCGGTGGCCGCCTACCCGGAGACCCACCCGGAGGCGCCCAGCGCCGGGTTCGACCTGGACAACCTGAAGCGCAAGGTGGACGCCGGCGCCACCCGCGCCATCACCCAGTTCTTCTTCGACAACGGCGCCTATTTCCGCTTCCTCGACCGCTGCGCCGCCGCCGGCATCACCGTGCCCATCGTGCCCGGCATCCTGCCCATCACCAACTTCGCCCGCGCGGTGGAGTTCGCCGGCAAGTGCGGCGCCTCCGTGCCGGCGCGGCTGGCCGAAACCTTCGAGGGCCTGGACGCCGATCCGGAGACCCGCCAGCTCGTCGCCGCCACGGTGGCCGCCGAGCAGTGCCAGGAACTCCAGGCCCAGGGCATCCAGAACTTCCATTTCTACACGCTGAACCGCGCCGAACTGACGGTCGCCATCTGCCGCATGCTGGGCGTCAAGGCCAAGCTGGCGGCCCCGGCGGGCTAAGCCGCTTTCCCGAACTCCGCCACCCCGGGGGCCGGCGAACCGGCGCCGCCCCCACCGACATCGCTTGCAACGGACAGACCGCCCATGCCCCACATCCTCGACACCCTGCGTGACCGCGTCCTGCTCTGCGACGGCGGGTTCGGCAGCCGCATCCAGGCGCTCGACCTCGACGTCGAGAGGGATTACTGGGGGCACGAGAACTGCACCGACATCCTGCCGCTGTCGCGCCCGGACATCGTGCGGGACATCCACCGCGGCTATTTCGAGGCCGGCGCCGACATGGTGGAGACCGACACCTTCGGCGCGTCCCCGGTGACGCTGGGCGAGTTCGGGATCGCCGGGAAGGCTTTCGAGATCAACCGCCGGGCCGTCGAGCTGGCGCGCGAGGCGGCGGCCGGCTTCACCGACGGCCGGCCGCGCTTCGTGATCGGCTCGGTCGGGCCGGGCACCAAGCTGCCCAGCCTCGGCCACATCCCCTACTGGGACCTGGAGGACAGCTTCGCCGTGCAGGCGTCCGGCCTGATCGCCGGCGGCGCCGACGCCATCCTGGTGGAGACCTGCCAGGACCCCTTGCAGATCAAGGCGGCCGTCAACGGCATCAAGCGCGCCCGCCAGGAGGCCGGAACCGACACCCCGGTCTTCGTCCAGGTGACGGTGGAGACCACCGGCACGCTGCTGGTCGGCACCGACATCGCCGCGGCGGCCACGGTGATCCAGGCCCTCGACGTGCCTCTGCTGGGCCTCAACTGCGCCACCGGCCCGCTGGAGATGAGCGAGCATGTGCGCTGGCTGGCCGGGAACTGGCCGGGGCTTCTGTCGGTTCAGCCGAACGCCGGCCTGCCCGAGCTGGTCGACGGCAAGACCCACTACCCGCTGCGCGCCGACGACTTCGCCCACTGGCTGGAGCGCTTCGTGGCCGAGGACGGGGTCAATCTGGTCGGCGGCTGCTGCGGCACCAACGTGCCGCACATCGCCGCCGCCGACGCCATGCTGCGCCGGCTGGCCCCGGCCGGCGCCCACCGGCCCCATCCCAAGGGCCGCAGCGTCCATTGGGTGCCGGCGGTGGCCTCGCTCTATTCCCAGGTCACGCTGCGCCAGGAGAACGCCTTCTTCGCCATCGGCGAGCGCTGCAACGCCAACGGCTCCAAGAAGTGGCGCGAGCTTCAGGAGCGCCACGACTGGGACGGCTGCGTGGAGATGGCGCGCGAGCAGGTGAAGGAGGGGTCGCACGCGCTCGACGTCTGCACCGCCTTCGTCGGCCGCGACGAGACGGCGGAGATGCGGGCGGTGGTGCAGCGCTTCGCCGGTTCCGTGACGGCGCCGCTGGTCGTCGATTCCACCGAATACGGCGTGCTGGAACAGGCGCTGTCGCTCTACGGCGGCAAGGCGATCATCAACTCCATCAACTTCGAGGACGGCGAGGAGCCGGCCCGCAAGCGCCTTGCGCTGGCCAAGCGGTTCGGCGCCGCGGTGATCGCGCTGACCATCGACGAGGAGGGCATGGCCAAGACGCCGGAGCGCAAGCTCGCCATCGCCCGCCGGCTCTACGACCTGGCGGTGAACGAGTACGGGCTGCCGGCGCACGACCTGCTGTTCGACCCGCTGACCTTCACCATCGCCACCGGCAACGAGGACGACCGCAAGCTGGCCGTCTGGACGCTGGAGGGCATCGAGGCGATCGCCCGTGCGCTGCCGGACTGCCAGATCATTCTCGGCCTTTCCAACGTCTCCTTCGGGCTGAACGCGGCGGCGCGGCACGTGCTGAACTCGGTCTTCCTCGACCATGCGGTCAAGCGCGGCATGACCGGGGCCATCGTCCACGTCTCCAAGATCCTGCCCCTGCACGCCATCCCGGCGCGGGAGGCCGAGGTCGCCGAGGATCTCGTCTTCGACCGCCGCGCCGAGGGCTACGACCCGTTGCAGGCCTTCATCGCCCTGTTCGAGGGGCGCAAGGCCGCCGACGCCAAGAAGAAGGCGCGGGCCGAGACGGTGGAGGAGCGGCTGAAGGAGCGCATCGTCGATGGCGACCGCACCGGCCTGGAGGACGACCTCGCCGAGGCGATGAAGACGCATCCGCCGCTGGAGATCATCAACACCTACCTGCTCGACGGCATGAAGGTGGTGGGCGAGCTGTTCGGCGCCGGCAAGATGCAGCTTCCCTTCGTGCTCCAGTCGGCGGAGACCATGAAGGCCGCCGTGGCCTGGCTGGAGCCCCACATGGAGAGGGCGGAGGGCCAGCAGAAGGGCACGCTGGTCCTGGCCACCGTGAAGGGCGACGTCCACGACATCGGCAAGAACCTGGTGGACATCATCCTGACCAACAACGGCTACAAGGTCGTCAACCTGGGCATCAAGCAGCCGGTCGGCGCCATCATCCAGGCCGCCCGGGAGCACCGGGCCGACGCCGTCGGCATGTCCGGCCTGCTCGTCAAGTCCACCGTCGTCATGCGCGAGAACCTGGAGGAGATGACCCGCGAGGGGCTGGAAGTCCCGGTCCTGCTCGGCGGCGCCGCCCTCACCCGCGCCTATGTGGAGGAGGACTGCACGCGCGCCTACGGCGCCGGCCGCGTCGCCTACGCCGGCGACGCCTTCGACGGGCTGACGCTGATGGACAAGGTGGTGGAGGGCAGCTTCGACCAGCAGCTGGCCATCCAGCAGGCCAAGCGCGCCGGCCGCGCGGTGAACCGCCGCCGCGCGCTGGGGCAGGCCACCGGTGCCGCCACGGGTCCGGTGGACCGCGAGGCCGTGCAGGCCCGCCGCCGCCGCCTGGCCGAGGGCGTGCCGGTGCCGACCCCGCCCTTCTGGGGGCCGAAGGTCATCGAGCATGTGCCGCTGAAGACCCTGGTCACCTACCTCAACGAGCGGATGCTCTACCAGCTCCAGTGGGGCTACCGGAAGGA
>JAEZHQ010000006.1 GCA_023416455.1 Pseudomonadota bacterium
GGTCAGCATCAAAAAATGAAGGACGTCACCGATGTGACATCGACCCGGGGCGGTTCACCCGGCAAGGTCCCGGTCCGGGCGGTGCTGTCCTGCGCCCCGGCGTCGATCGCCGCCATGAAAAGACATAGGAATGGGCAGAACGGGGGAATGGGCAGAACGGGGGAATGGGCAGAACGGCTAGGCCGGCCAAACGGACAGCCCTCGACCGCGTTTTCCTCGCACGCATCAAGGCCTCCATGTTGTCATCGCGTCCATGATGTCATCGCGTTGCAACGGGGGATGTCCGTCCGGCCGAAGCCTTGCCGATGGCGTCAGCCCCGGCGGCCGCCGACGATCGTCAACACGTCGGCCACCTTCACATACTTCCAATAGGCGTCCAGGGCGCTCTGCTGGGCCGCGTGGTAGGTCTCCGGCAGGGGGGCTTGGAGTTCATGGGGCAGAAGCTCGGCCATCAGCGTGTGAAGCAGCTCCCGCGCCGCCGGGCTGTCGGGCGCGCTGGTCATTTCCAGGGTTCCGTCGGCGGATGTGTAGTCGAAATACGTGACCTCCAGGCCGGCCTTCACCGGCTCGCCGCCATCGGTCCTGGGCGCCCAGAACGCGTAGGTGCCGAGCTTGCCCGTCTCCGTGACGACCCCGATCACGTGGAAAGGGGCCTTCAGATAGTTTTGGCCCGCCGGGAACGCCTCGTCCGTCGTGTAGAGGGCGTATTTGCGGCCCGGCGCCTTCGGATCGCGGAGGATGTCGAACAGGCGCGCCCGCTTCCCGTACAGCGCCCTGTACGGTTCCTCCTGCATCCATCCGGTGCCGTCGCGGGCGATCGACACCAGCAGCGGCACCAGATCGACGGAGGAGGCGAGCTGTTCGCGGACGACGTCGGGCGCGGCCACGGCGCCGCCGGCGCCGCGCGGGTCGACGACGATCAGGGGAACGTTCAGGCATTCCTTGTAGACGCTGAAGCCCTTGCCCTGCAAACCGTGCGCGCTGGCGTATTCGCCATGGTCGGAGGTGAACACGATCACCGTGTTGGCGGCGAGATCGTCGGGCAGGTTCCCGATCAACTGGCCGATCTGGAGATCGACCTGGGTCATCGCCCAGGTGTACATGTCCAGGGCCTTCGTCCAGTAGGCGAAAGGCGCGTAGGGAACGACGTTGTCCGCCAACGGGGAGGGCGCCGTCGTGAAGGCGGTCTGCCCGGGATCGTCGCTGATGTTGCCGGTCATGTGGTAGGAGAAGAAATCGCGGCCGAACCGGGGCAGCTTCGCCCCGGTCTCCAGCAGCGCGTCGGCCGGCTGCCAGTTGGCCGGCAACCCGTAGCCATAGTCAGGCGGGTCCGACTCGCCGGCTATCATGCCCTGGTAGGCCACCGGCGCGGTCTGGCCGGCCTTCTTGTACTGTTCCTGGTAGATCGCCCCCTCGATGCCGGCCCAGAAGAACTGCTTGTCGTGGGGGTTCACCAGCCCGACCGTCAAGCAGAAAGGCTTCTTGTTGGCGCTGTTCGACCGGTTCCTCAGCCAGTAGCTCGCCTGGGCGACGATGTCGGCGTCGCTCAGCACCGGGTCGGCGCCGACCGGCGGGGCGGTCGCCAGGGTGGCGCCCACGCCCTGGCCCACCTGGCCGAGCGGATCGGGCATGGTCAGTCCCTGGAAGCCGTAGGGCTCCAGATAGTCGTAGGCGGCCGCGGATGTCGGCCCGGCGGGGTAATTCGACATGTGCCACTTGCCGATGTAGGGCGTGTCGTAGCCCTGCTCGCGCAGCAGCTTGCCGTAGGTCGGGAAGGCCGTCTCCAGGGCCGGCTGCGGCGCCGTCGTCCCCTGCGCGTCGAACATGTTGGCGCGCGTCAGCATCAGCCAGGTTTGCTGGGCGTAGAGGCCGGTCGTCATGACGCCCCGGGCCGGGGTGCAGTCGGCCGCAGCGGTCTGGTAGTTGCTGAATTTCACCCCCTTCTCCCACAACAGGCGGTGGGTGTAGGGCATGTACTTCGCCAGGAACTCTCCGGGCGAATGCACGCCCTTGGGAAATTCGCTGGGAAAGCGCATCTCGTCCAGGGTCAGCAGGATGATGTTCGGCTTGATGCCGGTCTTGGGGGTCATGTCCATCTCCGCAGGAATGTGCATTGGGGTGTCTGCCCGCGGGTGAAGCCTTCCAGAAGCGGTTCCAATAACGTCCAGAACAACAAAACCCGCCAGTCTTTGTAACTCTTATCGGGCCGGGAGGGATAGGTGATCTATATCAACAAATATCACAATATCTAACCATACAGCAGTATGTGGTATGGCGGAGGAGCATCTCATTATTTTGATAATTCTGGTTTGTCAATCGCTATTACATTCTGTGTGTTTAAATGTGATGTTGATATTCCTTTGTTATCGGTGGAAAAATGCGGAAGGCTGTGGGTTGGCGGGAAATGCTCGCAATAAATGAACCCCGTATAAGAAGGCATGCCGGGAACACCATGCCGAGAACATGGGGGGGCGGGAGATCGGGTGGTGCGGGGGCGTGGTGTCATCGGGCTGCTGATCGGTCTGTCGTTGGCCACGGGAGCCGCGGCGGAATCGTCCACGCTTGCCGTCCGGGCCGAGGACGATTCGGTGTCGCTGGCGGGCCATCTGGAGGTCCTTCCGGATCCCGGCGGCGCGCTGACCCTGGACGACGTGCTGTCCGGCCCGGCGGAGGCGTCGTTCCAGCCGATTCCCGGCTTTCTTGCGCGCGGGTTCGTTTCCGGAGCGACCTGGGTGCGCGTCCGCCTGCGCTCCCCGGCGCCCGGCGCCGTCGACCGTTTTCTGGAGATGAAACCGCCCTATCTCAACGAGCTGCGCGTCTACACGCCGGCCGGCGACGGTGGCGCAATCGTGGAGACGATCCTGGGCGACGCATGGCCCTATGCCGGGCGCCCCATTCCCTTTCCCTCACTCATCGTCCCGTTGACCCTGCGGCCGGACCGCGAGACGGCGATCCTGGTCCGCATCGTCACGACCCGGACCACGGCGCTCAGCCTGCGGCTGTGGTCCCCGCTGGGCTTCATGGCGCATGCGACGCTGGAGCTTGCCGTCCTGGGTGCATGGTTCGGCATCGCCGTCATGGTCGGCATCATCAACCTCGCCTTCTGGCTGTGGTTGCGCGACCGCGTGTACGGATGGTACGGGCTTTACGTGCTGGCCCTGCTGGCGGCCAACCTGCCGGCCAGCGGCATGCTGTTCCTGTTGTGGCCGGCCGGTGCGCATCGTGTCGCCGACTGGCTGATCGGGACGGCGGTGTGCGCCGTCGTTCTGTTCGGGGCGCTGTTCATCGGCGCGCTGTTCGATCTGGGGCGGGGGCATCGGGGGCTTCGGACGACGATCAACGCCGTGGTCGCGATCGGGTTGGCCGGCACCCTGGTCGCGGCCGCCGGACACTATGCAGCCATCGGCGCCTTCATCCAGTTCTCGGCGGCCGCGCTGTTCACTCTCGCCGCGCTGCTGTCCCTGAGGATGGCGCTGCGCGGGAACCGGCAGGCCCGGCTGTGGCTGTTCGCCTTCCTGCCGCCGCTGGCCGGCGGCGTGCTGCTCCTGCTGCGCAACGTCGGGTTCCTGCCAATGACGGAATTCGGCGAACACGCCAATATGGCCGGCACGCTGTCCCATATGCTGCTGATGACCGTCGGCCTCGCCCAGCGGGTCAAGCAGGCCGAGCGCGACTGGCGGGAGGCGCAGCAGGCCGCGCTGGTGGCGGCGCGCGATGCCGAGGAGCACGCCCAGGCCATCGCCGTCGGTCGCATGCGCCAGTTGACGGAGGCCAAGCGGCAGCTTGAGGAAGCCCTGGCGGCGGAACGGCAGGTGGCCCGCGACCGGATCCAGTTCGTCGACATGATCTCGCACGAATATCGGACGCCCTTGTCGGTGATCAGCGCCAGCCTGGACGTGCTGGTTCTGCGGATGGAGAAGGAAACGGCCGGCGGCGGCCGAAGCGACCTCGAACGCCCGCTCGCCCGCATGCGGCGGGCGGTCCATCGGCTGATCGAGATCGTCGACGTCGGTTTGCAGCGCGCCCGCATCGATGTCGACGGGCTGGCGGCGACCAGGAAGCCGGTGGCCCTGTCGGAATGTCTGGATGATGCGCTGCTGATCGTGGGCAGCCATTACCCGGACCGCGTCATCGACCGGACCGGAAAAGAGCCGGCGGAAGTCATGCTTCTGGCGGACCGGCCGCTGCTGACCACGGTGTTCGTCAACCTGCTCGACAACGCTCTGAAATACTCGGGCGGTGACGAGCCGGTGCGCATCCGCGTGACGACGGCCGAAGGCTGGCTGCGGGTCGAGTTGGAGGACCGGGGCATGGGCATCGCCGACGCCGACCTGCCACGGGTGTTCGGCAAATTCTTCCGGTCGCAGCAGGCCCACAGCATGCCGGGAACCGGCATCGGGCTCGCCATCGCCCGGCGCATCGTCGAATTGCATGACGGCCGGCTTTCCCTGGCGAGCCGGATCGCGGAGGGCACGACAGCGACGGTGGAAATCCCGGCGCTGACCGTGGGAACGGATGGCGGGCCGGCTGCGGGGGCTGGAGAGGATGACGGATATGACAGGGCGTGATGAAGCCGGCAGCGCCGCGCCGCGCGTGATCCTGGTCGAGGATGACGCCGACTTGCGCGAGAGCATCGAGGAGTATCTGAAGCTGACGGGCTTCACCACGGTTGGCGTGGGCACGGCGCTGGAGTTCTTCCGGGCGCTGGCGACCACGGACATCGACGTGGCGGTGATCGATGTCGGCCTGCCGGATCAGGAAGGATTCGAGATCGCCTCCCTTCTCCGCCTGCGGCGCGAGATCGGCGTGGTCATGCTGACCGCGCGGGGCGCGTCCGAAGACCGCATCAAAGGTTTTCAAAGCGGTGCCGACCTTTATTTCGTCAAGCCGGTGGATTGCCGTGAACTGGCCGCCGCCCTGCTCAACCTGGTTGGCCGGCTGCCCCGGCGGGCGGCGCTGGCCGGGACGGAAAGCCGAGCGCCGGGCCGTACCGCTCCGGCGGAAAACCCGGCGGCGGCTCCATGGGTGCTCGACCGCGTGGGGTGGTTGCTGCGTGATCCCCGCGACCGGGCGATCCAGGTCACCCCATCCGAGATGCGTCTGCTCGACGCGATGGTGCTTGAGCCGGGAACGATCGTTGCGCGAGGCACGCTGCTGGCGGCGCTGGGCTATCGCGAGGACGATTCCGGCAAGCGCAGCCTCGACGTCCTGGTTTCGCGCCTGCGCAGAAAAATAGAAATCACCATGGGCGGCAAGGC
>JAEZHQ010000082.1 GCA_023416455.1 Pseudomonadota bacterium
GCGCCACCCCGGCGGCGGCCAGCCCGACGGCCAGCGCCGCCTGCCAGGCGGCGGAGACGCCGCGGCCGCCACGCCCGTCGAGCAGCTGGGCCAGCACATGCGCCTGGATCTCGACGCCCGGCGTCGAGAGGCCGGCGACGGCCAGCGGCGTGCGGTGCTGGTCGACCCCCACCAGCACCGTCCCGACCAGGGCGATGCGCCCGGCCAGCCACTCCCGCGGCAGCAGCGCCACCATGTCGGCGGGATAGGTCGGGAAAGGCGCGGTCCCCGGTGCCGGGCCGGCGCGCCAGTCGATGCGGAAGGGGTCCGCCGGGACCGTGGCGCCGGCGAGCTGGGCGAGGCGGCCCGGGAAGCTCGGCGCACCGTCGGTGGCGCGGGGGACGTGCCAGCGCACCGTGCCGTCCAGCCGGTCCTTGGCGAGGTTGGCGTGGCCGTTCGGGACGCCGTCCAGGAAGCGGCCGAGGAAGCGGCGCTGCTCCCCGGTCAGAGGGGTGTCGTCCAGAGCGGTGATGCCGACCACCGGCACCGTGGCCTCATGCAGACTGCGGCGCAGCCGCTCGTCGACCGCCGGCAGGGTCGGCTGGTCGAACAGGATGTCCAGCCCGATGGCGCGCACGCCGGCCCGTTGCAGATTCCCGACCAGCTCGGCGAGGAATCCGCGGTCCACCGGCGACCGGCAGGACAGGGCGGCGAACAGATCCTCGCCCAGCGTCACCAGGACGATGCCGCCGTGCTGCGGCTCGGGAGGGGCGAAATAGGCGATGGCGAGATCGCGGAAGCTCTCGTCCGCCGAGCGCAGCGGCGGGACCGCCCAGCTCAGCCCCAGCGCCGCGGCGGCGATCCCGGCCACCGCCGCGGCCATGGTCAGGACCCGGGCGAGCGCCGGCGGCGGCCGGAGCGCCGGCGCCCTCCGGCCGCGCCGTGCGCCGGTGCCGCTGTCGGGGTTCGCCATGGCCGGATCCCGATGACGCCGCTGGCCGCAGCCTCCCTCAATCGACGCGAAGGATGACCTGGGCCATGACCAGATCGGTCTGCCGCAGGGTGTTCAGGGTCTGCTCCAGCTTCGCCGCCGCCTCGTCGCTGAGCGGGCGGAAGGCGTCGCGGCGGCCCGGCAGCTCGTTGCCGATGTCGCGGCCGGCGGCCAAGCAGCGCACCTCCTGGTCGCCCGCCGGCTCGCCGGCGCGCAGCGGCATGGGCATGCGCTCGCCGGGCATGGCCAGCGTCCGGTGCCCCTCGACCAGCGAACTGGCCGACGCTCCCGACGGGAAGATCGGGGTCAGCTGGCCGCGCGCGTTGCGCAGGTAGCAATAGACATGCGCGTCGCGGTTCGTTTGCAGCACCAGCGACACCGGGTCGCCCGCGCGGTAGGTCGGGTAAAGCCCGCGGTCGGTCGAAAGATAGAGGTTCAGCGGCGCCATGGCGTCGCGCACCGGCGTCAGCAGGGCCCCCGCCTGGGCCGCGCAGCCGGCGCCGGCCAGCCGGACGGCGAGCGCCGCGCCGTCACCCCCACCCTCCACCAGCCGCAGGCTCAGCGTGTGGCGCGGCCGGCCGTCGGCGCCGGCCACCGAAACCTCGGCGCCGTCCTGAAGGGCGATCTCGGGCGGCCAGGGCACGGCGGCGTCCTGGTCCCAGCGGACCGTCGCGCTGGTGCCCCGCGCGGTGTCGCGCAGGGTGGCCGGCATCAGCGCCGGGTCGTGGGGCTTTTGCAGCAGCGGGGACGCGCCGGCCTTCGCGCACTGGGTGCCGGGCTCGCCGGGATCGATGGCGAAGACCCCCTCGATCCCCTTCTGCATGGGGCTGCCCAGCGCGCGCGCCGCCCCCAGGTCGGTCTGGAAGAAGCGCTCGCCGCCGACGATGCTGCCGACGCCGTTCCAGGAGGTGGCTTCCGGCATCCGGTCGATCCGGCCGTCGAACGGACCCTTCACCCGCACCGTGCGCCCGCTGGCGAAGAGGAACAGGGCGTTGGCGCCGTCCGGCAGCGACACCGCGGCACCGTCGGCGATCAGCTGGCCCTGCGCGTAGCCGGGCGCCGTGGAGGCCACCACAACCGCGTCGTCCGCGGCGGCCGGCGGGGCGGCCGAGGCCGCCGCCAGGGTTGCCAAGACGAAAGCCAGGGCAGCGCCGCGTGCCCGTCGCCCAGCCGTCCTTCCCATGGCCACCTCCAGCAGAGGGGATCGCGGCATGATGCCGGCCGCGACGGCAGCCGCGACGGCGGCCACGGCCCGGGAGGGCCGAAGCCCGCGCGGCGTGTGAACGCAGCGGTCCGAAGTCCCCGGACCGCGTATGATTGGCGTTTCCCGACCGCCTGTCCAGGCGGCGGAGGAGGCATGCCGGGGCGGCGGCCCCGGCCCGAAGAGGGGGTGGCGTCCGGCGCGGGCGGTCATATGATCCTCCGTTCGGTGTCAGGGATGCGGTCGCCGGGATCCTAGGCGCCGCCGCCGGGCGGCGGCTGTGAGGCGGGCCACAGCGGGCGGGCGGCCCGGCCCGTCCATCCGCCTGCCCTGTGGCGCCGGTCACTGCACCGCCCCGTCGCCGGCCCTACACTGCGCCGCAGCAGAGCCCCTGCACGCCCCCCTGCAAACCCGGGAGA
>JAEZHQ010000100.1 GCA_023416455.1 Pseudomonadota bacterium
CGCTTACTTATGGCGGGACGGCGCAGGGCGCCGTGAACGCCGGAACCTACACGCTCACCGCCTCGGGCCTGAGTTCCGGCAACTACGACATCACCTACGCGCCAAGCACGCTGACCATCAGCAGGGCGTTGCTCGTCGTGACCGCCGATTCACAAAGCATCGCGCCAGGCGGTAAACTCGGTCCCCTCACCTATAGGGTTGGCGGCGCCGGGTTGGGACATGGCGACACGATGGATAAGATCTTCTCCGGCGCTCTGTCGGACACGGTGGATTTCAAGGTGCCGGGAACCTATTCCGTCACTCGAGGCACGTTGACGCTGGTCAACGACAATTACGAGCTGGCGGAATTTGTCCCGGGAACGGTGACGGTGGTGGCGAGCGCCAGCACCCCAACGTCGAGCACCCTCAGCCGTGCGACTAGACCCACCATCGACAGAAAGACGGCCGACGGAGAGACGACAGACCAGCCTTCCGCCCCAGACAACGGCACTGCCAGCGTGGAGTCGAGAACAGACGCTGCGACTCCCGCTTTCAGCTCTCCAACGCGCCCCTTCCTGACCTTTGCTCCGGAGTTGATCAAACTGGACGATTGACCGGCACCGTCAAGTTGGACTGGCAGGGGCGCCTGGGTGACGGTATAGGGCCGGCATGACGACGCGCCCCGACCCGATGGACGCCGGCTACCGCTTCCCTGCCGAGGTGATCAGCAACGCGGTGTCCCTGTACGTCCGTTTTCCGCTGAGCCTTCGGATGGTGGAGGAGATGCTGGGGCTGCGTGGTGTTACGGTCAGCCATGAAACCGTGCGCCAATGGGGCCTGAAGTTCGGCCGAGAGATCGCCACCCGCATCCGGCAACGGCGCCTTGCGCGCGGCGGCAAGTGATGCGGACGGTGCTGTGAAGGCGCCCTCCGCATCACCCTCGCGATCAATGCTATCGCATTGATCTGTCGGATTTTACCGGCGGCGCTCAATGGAAGTGTTCAGGCGCCGCCGGTATGACACCCTCGCAGGAGGAGGCCGGTCGTCGACCAGGGCGCTGCCCTCCATGCGCACCCGGCGGGTCGCCAGGCGCTCCAGGAAGCGGTCGTCGTGCGAGATGATCACCATGGCCTGGGGCAGCGTTTGGAGGATTCCGGTCAGCCGCTCCTCCGTCGTGTGATCGAGGGCGTTGGTCGGCTCGTCGAGCAGCAGAACCTCAGGCCGCATGGCCAGGACCGTCGCCAGGGCAACCAGTCGTTTCTGGCCTCCGGAGAGCGTGTGCGTCACACGGTCGCCGAAGCCGCCAAGGCCAAGACGATCCAGCGTATCGTGCGCGATTGCGCGGGCTTCGGCCGAGGTCTTGCCCAGGTTGAGGGGTCCGAATGACACATCGTCCAGCACCGTCGGGCAGAAGAGCTGGTCGTCGGAGTCCTGGAACAGGAGCCCGGCGCGCGCGCGCACGTCGTGGAAGTCCCTTTCGGACCGCCGCATCGCCCCGAAAGCCTCCACCGTGCCCGCCGAGGGCCTGCGCAGGCCGACCATGACGAGGAACAGCGTCGTCTTGCCGGAACCGTTGGGGCCGACCAGGGCCACGCGCTCACCGGCGTGCAGCTCGAACCCGGCGTCACGCAGCACCGGCCGCTCCGCCTCGTACGCGAAGCCGATTCCCTCCAGCCGGAAGAGTGGCGCGCTCACAGGCCCGTCACCGCGACCAGCAGGACCAGCCCGGCGGTCGAGACAAGGGCGAAGATCCCATCCTGCCGGCGAAAGCGGCCATCGTCGCACAACGGCGGCAACCGGCCATCGAAGCCACGGCAGCGCATGGCTTCGACGATGCGTTCGCCGCGTTCGACCGAGCGCACCATCAGCATGCCGAACAGCCAGCCCAGGGTCCGCCAGCCATGGCGCCCGGTGGTCAGGCGGAAGGCGCGCGCCTTCATGGCGGTGCGCAGGCGCTGGTACTCCTCGCCCAGCACGCCGAGGTAGCGCACGGTGAAGAAGTAGAGGTGGACGAACTTGTCCGGCGCGCCCAGCCGCGACAGCGTGCGGCCGAACGTCACCGGATCCATGGTGCCGACCAGGGCCAGCATGGCCAGAGTCACCGCATTGCCTTTCAGAAGGACGATCAGGGCGCGCTCCACGCCCTCCAGGCTCACCGGCAGGCCGGCGATGGTGATCCAGGCCGCGCCCGGCACCGTGAAGGGCAGGGAGATCAGCGCCATGATCATGAAGCCTTCGAGCGCCGCCATCCTGCGCAACGTCGCGGCGGCCGGCAGTCGGGCCGCCGCGGCGAGGATCACCGCGAATCCGAACCCCAGGGCGACGGCGGCCGGTCCGTCGAGCCCGACGATGAGCAGCGCGAACCCGGCAACGGCGAGCAGGCGCGATCGCGGATCAAGCGTTCCGATCAGCCCGGCGCGGTCCCTTCCATTACCCGGACCAGTCGCACGGGCACCGCCGTTGCCATCCGGCATACGGGTGGAGAGACGCTGCGTGAGGGCTCGACTCATCTGGCCGCTTCGCTCCGGGTGATGGCCGCGCCGGGCTGCGGCCGCCTTCTGGCGCGCATGGCGAGGCCATAGGCCAAGCCGCCCAGCCCGACGATGTAACCGATGCCGCCCAGCACGTCGTGCCATTGCGCGGCGTCCTGGAAGGCGTCCAGCTGCTCGCGCAGCGGCCTGACCTGCCGCGCCACGCTTTGTTCGATCAGCGCCGCCAGTTCGGCCGGCGGCTGCGCCGTCACCGGATGGGCGCCGACCGGCGTCACCGCAGCGCCCGTACCCGGAGGCGGCGCGGCGGCCAGGGCGTCCGGCAACTCGGCGGCCTTGACGATGAAGCGCGCTTCATGGCCGTCCGCACCGTCGGCCGTGATCCGGAGATCGGCCCGCTGCCCGGGCGCGAAGCGGAAGCCGCCTTCCGGATCGGTCCGCCCCTGGAAGACCACGGTCCCGTCCGGGAGGGTGGCCATGACGGCGGCGTCCTGCGCCCGGCCTCCGGGACTGAAATAGACATAACCCGAGACCACCGCCCCTTCGGCGGCGGCGAACACCTTCATCTTGTGGGCCAACGCCGCGTGGCTGTGGGCAATCATGGGCAAAGCCAGCAGGGCGGGCAGCCAGAACGGCTTCATTCCGCGATCTCCTTGGCAAGATGGAACGGCGTGCGGTCAAGAAGCGCCGGCTTCACGCGCAGGATCAAACCGACCGCTGCCGCGGTGAAGGCGGACTCGATCACCATCACCGGCGCATAGGCGACGAGAACCAGCTTGGCGGCGGGGACAAACTCCTGCCCGCTCAGGGCCAGGACCAGAGCCACCGCAATCGCGGTCAGCAGAACGCCGAGCCCTCCGGCGAGGCCGGCCGCGGCCACCGTCCAGCGGCTTTCCGGTCCGGCGCGGCGCCGCACGGCGTCGAACAGCAGGCCGCACAGGACGGCCGGCACCGCCATG
>JAEZHQ010000152.1 GCA_023416455.1 Pseudomonadota bacterium
CCGGTCGCCGCCATCCGTTGGGCCAGCCGGATGCTCGTGCTCGCGCTGACGCCGAAGCGCCGCGCCGCCGCTCGACGCGAGTGGCCGCGTTCAATCTCCCCATAAATCCGGACGCGAAGATCCGACGAATAGCCATGGCCCATGATCCACCTCCAAACACGGTGAATCACAAGACTGTCCTCCAGGGCAAGCCGATTCGGGTTTCAGGCACGCCGCTCTAGCCAGCTACGTTCGGAAAATCGCGAAGGTCGGCCGCTGGCTCGCCCGCGCCGGGGACCCGCCGCCCGACGACATGATTCTGTGGCGCGGCATGGCGCGCCTGACCGATATCATTCTCGGCGGGACCCTCACTCTCGACGATGTGGGCAACCAACAGCATGGGCGGACGGTTACGAGGCTGGGCAGACCGGCGAGCTTGATCAGCTGCTTGCGGGGTTCGCGCAAGAGCGCAAGAAGAATTTCCGGCGGAAGACGGCCTGATAGCCGACAGTGAGCGGAGGCGCGCGACCGAGATCGCGCGCCTCAATATCCATCCGCGCCGCACCTTCACGGGCGGGAAGATTGTCATACGGGCGGCGCATGAACACCGAGCGCCGCCGGTAAAACCAAGCAGATCAATGCGATAGTATTGATCGAAGGAATGATACGGACGACGCCTTCAGGCGTCGTCCGTATCGGTACCCGCGGCATCGCGGCGCGCGTCCGAGGTCGTCCAGGTGCAAATCGGTGCAGAACTTTGGCGTTGATAAACAGTTTTGATTCGCGCTCTGACCGGGCGCGCTATCCCGTCGCTACCGGAACGCAAAGCTTACATGTTATGGGATTTATACGCCTATAGGTACGCACCGTAAAGATTTTTCCCTCAGATAGTGCTGTGTTTACGGGTGATACTGCTACCGATATGATGCGGTGCTATGGGGTGGGGGAGAGCGAATGTTGGAAACTCAGGATAGCACAACGCGGGTTGATCAACCTTTGCTGGAGCTTGCCGTTGAAGGATGGCGCTTCGCAAGGCATTTCAGCCGTGTTCTGTCGAAACTCGATGCGGGCGAGGGTGCCCGACATGCCAATCAGGTTCGCTATTTCGTCAAGCGTATCGAGGAGACCCTGGAGGTCGCAGGTATGCGCCTGGTCAACCTCGAAGGTCAGGGTTACGACCCTGGCCTGCCCGCTACGGCGCTGAACATCGAGGACTTCGCTCCGGAAGATCGCCTGTACGTCGATCAAATGCTTGAGCCCGTCATTATGGGACCGCATGGTTTGATCAAAACCGGCACCGTCATGCTCAAGAAGGTAAACTGAGATGAGCTACTACGTCGGTATTGATCTTGGGACGACGAACAGCGCAATTTGCTCGTTTGATGGCGAGTCCGTTCGTCTCTACAAGAGCCAAAGCCAAGAAGATGTCACGCCATCAGCAATATTCATTGATCGGCGCAGAAACAAATACATTGGCTCGCGAGCCTACGACAATGCGCCACGAAATCCGGATAACGCGGCGACGCTCTTCAAGCGGTTTATGGGTACTTCCACGCCCATTAAGCTTCCGGCGGTCAACGTAACCATGTCGCCGGAGGAATGCTCGGCGGAAATCCTTCGGGTCCTCTTCAGTTACCTGCCCGAGGATATGCGTAACTCCCCAGATGTTGGTACGGTTATCACGGTTCCTGCCGCCTTCAATCAGATGCAGAAGCAGGCGACAATGGCTGCAGCTGAACTGGCTGACATCGGCAAGGTTGCGCTTATGCAAGAGCCCGTAGCCGCTGTAATGAGCGTCATGCGGCAAAGAAAAGGTGACGGTATCTTCCTGGTTTATGATCTTGGCGGCGGCACTCTCGACATTGCCTTGGCAGAGAGCATCAACGGGCGCGTGAGTCTTCTCGCCCATAGCGGGATTGAGATGTGCGGGGGACGTGACTTTGACCGATCGTTGACCGACAATATTGTCAAACCCTGGCTGCTGTCAAACTTCGATCTGCCCGACAACTTCATGGGGGATCCAAGCTATCGAGCACTCGGGCGCCTTGCTGCTTGGGCAGCTGAGAAAGCGAAGATTTGCCTCTCTTCGCGTGAGGAGGCGGTTATCTCCCTTTCCGAGACAGAGACGGGGCTGCGCGACCGAAGCGGCGCAGAAATCTACATCGACATTCCCATTGTGCGTTCGCAACTTGACGAGCTGAGCGCACCCAAGATCGAGGAATCCATCATCACCGCCCGTGACACGCTGGAGAAAGCAGGCCTGTCTTCTCATGACGTCGAGCGTGTCGTGTTCGTTGGCGGCCCCACCCATTACAAGCCGCTGCGCGATAAAGTTGCTTTCGAGTTGGGTATCGCCGCCTCAACAGAGGTTAATCCCATGACCGCTGTCGCGGAAGGTGCTGCGCTGTTCGCTGAGTCGATTGACTGGTCGTCGCAAAGCCGCAGCCGGAAGAGCACGCGAGGCTCCCTGAGTTCAGGTGGAGCGCTCGATGTCGGCTTCAGCTTCCTGGCACGTGTTCCGGACATTAAAGCGAAGATTGTCGCCACCGTAAGGGGGCAAGCGGCGTCAGGCGCAGAGTTCCAAATTGATAGCCTCGACACGGGATGGTCGTCCGGGCGCGTGGTGCTCAAGAACAGCGCAGCAGTGGAGGTTCCGCTCAGCAAGCCTGGCGAAAACACTTTCAAGATTTTCGTTTTTGATGCCGCTGGCGGCCCGATCCAACTGCCGCAGGACAGGATCATTATCTCGCGGACGACAGCCAGTATTGATGCGATACCGGCGTCCCATTCGGTAGGTATTGAGATCCTGGAAAAGATTGGTGGCCACCCGGTTCTCGACTACCTGGTACGGGAAGGTGATCAACTGCCGAAAAAGGGGCGCAAGGTCTACAAGGCAGAGGAGTCTCTCCGAGCCGGCAGCACAGGCTCGCTGAAGTTCAAACTGTGGGAAGGTGAGATCAAGGGTCCGGTAACGGATAACCGCTTCATTGGCATGTTCGCCATCACAGGAAAGAACTTTGACGAGGGCGTTATAGCAGCTGGCGCAGACCTCATCTGCGAGTACGAGGTAACAGACTCCGGAAACATTGTTATCGAAGTTCTGGTGCCGTCGATTGGGGGGGCGTTCTGCAGTCAGAGAAACTTTTATTCGACCCAGGAAGGGCAGATTGACTACACGCAGGCATCAAAGCGTATAGCTGAAGAAGCAGCATTGATGAATCAGCGCCTTAATGAAATGACCTCCAAGGTTCGTGATCACAGATTGGATAAGGCAAAGGAAAAATTAGAAAATGCCTTGAAGGCTGATGTGCATGGAGGCGATATGGAGTCGTCTAAACAGGCAATGGACAATATACATGACATTAAGCGCCTGCTTGCTAATACCCGTAAGGATCACATCAAAACAATTCGCCAAATGGAATTGGACAGCAATGTTGCATTCTTCAACGAAGTTGTGCACGCTTATGCTCGGACATCAGAAGCAATGGCCTACCAAAACTTGTCAGCAACAGCGCAGCGCTCGATTGATAGCAATAGTGCTGATTTCGAGTCTCACTTGGACGAGATGCGCGGGAAGTGTTTCCTCATTCTGTGGCGCCAGGATTGGTTCGTGATCGACCGGTTCAAACACCGTGCTGCGGCTGCGCACCTGTTTCCGGATGCTCGGGAGCACGCACAACTGGTTGAGTCGGGCCGGCAGGCGCTGATGCAGAACGACATTGATGGGCTGCGTGAGATTGTCTTCCAACTCGATAGAAGCCGGATTGGCCACTCTGCGGATGAAGACATGCTCGCAGCGTCCAACATCCTGCGGGGCTAGACATGGTCAAAGATGCTTGGCTGCCGATCGGCTTCGTGCTGCCGGGAGGTACGCGCACCGGGACGGTGATCCATGCGGGTGCGCGGTGGCAGATCGTCTCCCTTGGGGGAGGCGGCCAAGCTCTGATCGTTGAAGCCGCGTTGGCGGAACGCTGGGTGGATGCCGGGCTGCTTGCGGAGGGCCATCTGCAAAGGTTCGCGTTTGGCACGGACACGTTCTTCGCCCTGCTTGGAAAATCCAGCCATTTGCTTGCGCCGGTCTCTGACTGCCGGTCTCCCAGCACCAAAGCCGAAGCAATGGCCTTCGCGGTCGCCATGCGGGCCACCCGCGCCATTGATCGGGAAAGCCCTTTGCAGGATGCCATCTACGTTGAGGGTGTTTCGCGGCTCCTGCCGACCTACACGGACAGTTGCTTGAGTGCGGACGATGTGGTGTTGGGCTATTGGCTGACTGGTGGAGCCCCAATCCCCGCGACAGCCTTTCGTGCACTCCATCAGACCTTGAGCTGGCTGAATGTTTCCTCTCTTAAGGAGATTGTTGAGGCCGCCGGATTTGAGGTCGAAGAAAATGCAGAAATCGCCAGCATAGACGCCCCAACACTCTTCTCATTGCCCGGCAGACCGGCGCTGCAGGCCTTCCTGCAGGAGCACGTGATCGACATCGTCGAAAACCAAGCACGCTACAAAGCACTTGGCGTTGAGTTTCCGTCCGCCATCATCCTCCACGGGCCGCCTGGCTGTGGAAAGACCTTTGCCGTCGAACGCTTAGTGGAGCATCTGGGATGGCCCAGCTTCCACATCGACGCGTTAAGTGTTGGCAGCCCCTACATCCACGAGACCAGCCGCAAGGTCGCCGAGGCTTTTGCTAAAGCCCAGGACAACGCTCCATCCATCCTCGTCATCGATGAGATGGAGGCCTTTCTCGCCGAGCGCGACATGGGGTCCGGCCACCATAAAGTGGAGGAGGTAGCGGAATTCCTGCGGCGGATTCCCGAGGCCGCCAAGAACCGGGTGCTTATCATCGGCATGACCAACAGGATCGACATGATTGACCCGGCGATCCTGCGTCGTGGGCGCTTCGACCATGTGGTTAAGATCGCTTTCGCGGACGAGGACGAGGTTGCAGATCTTCTCGAGGCCTTGTTGTCGGCGTTGCCGAAGGACGTAGATGTGGATATCGGAACTCTTGCGAAGCGATTGGCTGGGCGACCGCTGTCGGACGTTGCTTTCGTCGTTCGCGAGGGGGCTCGCCTAGCGGCTCGTGCCGGCAGAGACAAACTTTCTCAGGCCAACCTCATCGCCGCGCTGGCATCAGCGCCTGCTCGTGACGCTCAAGAGCCCGTGCGCAAAATCGGTTACATCTGAGGAGGAGGCCATGGCTCAGCCGTCGAGTGGTCAGCCGAGAGGCTTCAGCGGCTTCGATTCGTTGGTCTCGGACATCACGGACCTGCCTCAGGAGAGCGCTCATGACGTTCCGCCGCGTGTTGTGGACAAAGCGCCCGAGCCCAAAGACGAGCTTCGCCCACCTCCGCCCAGGCCTGCACCCAGCCCGACAAGTACGGGAGGCCGATCAGGGCCGCTCTGGGAAATCGTCATTGTCGGTGTTGCGATAGCATTGGCCCTCTATCTCGGCAGTGGCGGCACGCTTTTGCCTTCGGTTGAGCAGACCACCTCAGATCGTCGCGTTGCGTCTACAACGCCGATTGCGCCACAATCTCCGGCTCCTGCGCCTCCTGCAAAGCCCTCACTGCCACCTGAGCAAGCCGAGGTGGTGCCGCCAATTGGGGCCGACAATATCTTGACTGTGGAGCAAGTCCGCTACTGTTTGGTACAGGAAATTCGTCTCGACGGAGCTAGGTTGTCTTTGAACCGATCATCGAAGATCGAGATAGAGGTATTCAACTATCTGGTTTCTAATTTCAACAGTCGGTGCGCCAGATATCGGTACCAAGCAGGAGTACTGGAACGAGAGCGGATGAGGGCGGAGGGAAGGCGCTCTCAACTTGAGCTGGATGGCATCTCTATGTTGGGAGCCGAGGTCGCGCAGCGCTCACCTGCATTGGCAGTTCCGCCACCGCCGCCTACACCACCAGCCCCGGCCTCAGTCGGGCGGCCGGTGTTCGCACCTATACCCGACCGCAAGCCAGTGCCGCCGCAGCGCTCTGCCTTGCCGGAACACACTGGGCCCGACATCACCGGGCAGCGCCCCGAGGCATGCAAACGGGGATTCAAACAGGTTGGTTCGGACTGTGTGCCGGTCCGACTGCCTGAAAATGCACAACTCGACTACACCGGTCGTGATTGGGCTTGCCAGCGAGGCTTTCGCCGCTCTGGAAAGGAGTGCCTTGCCATTGTTGTGCCGCCGAATGCCCAGCTGGACTACACGGGAAGCGACTGGATGTGTCAGCGCGGATTTCGGCGTGATGGAGATGAGTGCCAAGTGGTGAAAGTGCCAACTAATGCCGAGATCGACTATACAGGGAGCGACTGGACATGTCGCCGTGGGTTCCGACGTTCTGAAAACCAGTGCCTTACAGTCAACGTTCCGACCAATGCACAGCTCGATTTTAAGGGGAATGATTGGATTTGCTTAGCCGGTTTTAACCGCGTGGGCCAGGAGTGCATCTGGGGCAATCGGTAAATCAGGAGAACGCCGTGACCGTCGCCACCTCATATCTCTTCGATTTGCCGCTCCACCACAGTCCATTTTTCGTGCTGGGTGTATCGTCGCGTGACGGCCGTCAACGGATAGTGGAGGCGGCTGACGAAAAGGCCCTCACCATTGACGCGGAGATGTGCAGCAAGGCGCGCGTGGACCTCACCAATCCGAGGAACCGCTTGCCTGCGGAGATCGCGTGGCTGCCCGGCCTCTCGCCACGTCGTGCACAGCAGATGTTCGACATCCTCTCCAACAATCCTCGAGCAGTCATCGATATCGAGGTGCTTCCCCCGATGGCGCATGCGAACCTCGTGGCCTCGGCCCTGCTGACGATCTCCCCGGACACAGCCGAGAACGTTTGGGTCCATGCCATCATGCGTTTGGCCATGCTCACCGAACAGGTCAACGCGGATGACCTCCTGCGCGATATCAACGAGGACCGAAAGGTTGCAGCCTTTCCAGAGGTCAAGTCCGTGGACTTAGTTCATGAGGCCATTTCAGAAAGGCGTCGAGAGTTCCGCAACGGTATCAAGCGCGCCCTTGACGGATTGATTCCAATAAAATTGGCCACCGTCGTGTCTCAAGTCATTGATGAGGCGACTATGAATGGTGCGCGACAAGCACCGATACTCATCGACGAGATGGTTGATGCCTATGCCGTGGAGACGCACTCGTTCCTTCACAAGGAAGCCGAAAACGTTCGCGCTCTTATCACTCGTGCAAAAGAGGCGGCACCCCGAGGAGATCGTGCTCTGGCCCCTCTGCTCACAAAGCTGGAGAGCGTGCTACGGAACTGGAAGATGGTGGCGTATCCAATCCAGGTCAGTACCAAGAGTCGCGGAATGGTGCACGAGATGAGTCGCGATCTGGCACGCGATGTTCGCGGCTTCGGGATTGATCTCTACAACGACTACCGGATGCTTGATGCTTCCAAGCGTATCGTGACTCTACTCCAGGACGTCTTTAACTCCGTCCCTGAGGTCGCGGAGCGCGTCAGTGAGGACGTCCAGACGCTCGATGGCCTTGCCAGCGAGCAACACATTGATCCCATTATGCAGGCCTGCGTCGAGGCCATCAATGCAGCCGAGAAAAATCCCGAAGCGGGGGAGCGAACAGCGCGTGAAATGCTCGCCACGACTGGAAACATGCTTGCGGAAGTTATCGGAAAAAACGTGCCACAGGAGACGATCCAAGAAGCGCGCGACATGATAGGGCTGGCATTAATGCGTTGCGCAGTCGCTTTTGGGAAATCGACAGGGAAATGGGGTTTGGCTATTCCTCTTCTCAAGGAGGCATCTAATCTCGTCAAGGAAGCTAAGATATCAGCGCTCATATCTGAAAATCTTAGCGCGGCCTACCAGAATGATAGAGTATTTGGTGGGCTAAAATCTATTGATGGAGCCCCGTTGTTGTTCACAATCAATGGATTTGGCGTTACAATATATGGTAATTCGGATTATGATCATGGATCACGGTCGTATCTGACAACATATTATTTTACGGCTCTGTTTTTTCCGCTTTTCCCAATTTGCCGCTACCGGGTGATTTCCACGAATGACGGCTATCGTTTCTTGGGCAAGGCGCCCCTGCGCACGTTCGACCGATGCCACTTGGTGCTCTTCCTATTTGGTGTCTTGTGGCTGATAACCCAGATGCGGTGACCTGCGCTTCGGAACGTTCCGGAAATGGCATGACGGCGACGCCCGCTGTGAACACCGCCTCGGCGGCGGCCAAGCCGATGCTGGACGCCAACGGCCTCGAAGCCTACCTGCGGGGTCGCAGCAGGGTGGTGGCGGTGTCGCGCCTCGATGCGCTCGACGGCTATCCCACCGCCGTGCCGATCGGGCCGACGTTCATCGCTCCGCCGATCTGGCTCGGCCAGTTACTGGGCGAGCGCGCCCTGCTCGCCGCGCCGGCACGGAGGCTTGGATCCGATGTTCTGACCCATCGGCTTTCTGGCCACTGCCCGGCTGGCGCCACGGGCCTGGAAGAGCGTGACCGATCCGGACAAGCCCGATCACGCCGCCTTCCAGGCGCTGGACTCCATGCTCTTCGGCACGGAGACCATCGCCGAGGCGAACGTCCCCGCCCTGGAAAAGACCATCCTCAACCTCCGCGAACACGTCAAGGTCCGCCGCCACAGGTCCA
The DNA here is from genome assembly GCA_023416455.1 of Pseudomonadota bacterium. GTDB lineage: Bacteria > Pseudomonadota > Alphaproteobacteria > Azospirillales > Azospirillaceae > Azospirillum. Next base: position 8,606 of record JAEZHQ010000152.1, read on the forward strand.
CGCGGTGATTGCCCGGCCCGAACCGAAGGGGGCGCTCGCAACGCTTACTGCCGAATCGCAATCCCCGGCATCCCCATTCCTTCGGTGACTGGCGAGGCGAGCGAATCACATCTCAGCGGCCGCCTCAATCCCCGGCGGCGTCGGGCGGGTCAGGAGTTTCCGGATGCCGTATCGGTTTCGCACGGGCAGGGCGGACCCGCCGGGGATGATAGAGTACCCCCAACGATTGGGACTTTCTTTCTAGCTCATGGCGGTCAGCAGCGTGTGGCGGAGGACGCCGGGGGCGACCGGCTTGTGCAGGAGGCGGCAGCCGGTCCGTTGCGCCTCCCGCAGGCGCTCCGGCGAGGTGTCGCCGGTGATGATGACAGCCGTGACGTTCCAGCGCCGCTTCACCAGCGCGATCGCCGCCGCGCCGGTCTTCCCGCCGGGCAGCCGGTAATCGGCGACCACCGCCTCGAAAGGCTGGGCGGTGTCGGGGAGGATCCGTTCGACCTCCTCGACCGAGCGGGCGGGCGTCACCTCCATGCCCCAGCTTCCCAGCAGGGTGCCGAGGGCGGACAGTATGTCCGGATCGTCCTCGATCACCAGGATCCGGCGCCCGGTCAGGCCGCGCGCCTGTGTCGCGCCCTCCGGCCCCGGGGCGGCGCCGTCGCTCCCGCCCTCCGGGCCGGCAGCGGCCGGCTCCCGGGCCCGGGGGACGCGGACGGTGAAGGTCGTGCCCTCGCCGACCCGCGAGCGGACGGTCATCGGGCAGCCGAGGAGGGCGGCGGCCCGCCGCGCCATGGACAGGCCGATGCCCAGGCCGCGGGTGCGGTCCCGTTCCGGATTGGCGAGTTGGCGGAAGTCCTCGAAGATCGCGTCCAGCTTGTCGGACGGGATGCCCAGTCCGGTGTCGGCGACGGCGATCCGCAGGCCGCCGCCGTCGCGCCGGCAGCTCAGCGTCACGGTGCCGGCCGGGGTGTATTTGACGGCGTTGGCCAGCAGGCTGCGCAGGATGCGCTCCAGCAGCCGGGGGTCGCTGACGACGGTGTCGTTGCAGGGCTCCACGGTGAAGGCCAGGCCGGCGGCCTGTGCCTTGCCGGCGAACTCCGCGCCCAGGCGGAACAGCATGTCCCCGACAGGGAAGGGCCGGATGTCCGTCTCGACGATGCCGGCCTCCAGCCGCGCCATGTCGAGCAGGCCGGCGAGCAGGGTCTGCACCCCTTCGAGGGAGGCGGCGACCTTGTCGATCAACTCCCGGGCGTCGGCGGGCAGGCCGCGGCCGCCCAGGATGTGCAGGAAGAGCGCGGCCGCCTGGACCGGCTGGCGCAGGTCGTGGCTGACCGCGGCCAGGAAGTCGGTCTTGGCCTGGTTGGCCGCTTCGGCGTCGGCCTTGGCCTCCCGCAGGATCCGCTCCACCCCCTTGCGCTCGGTGATGTCGGCCATGACTCCGGGCAGCCGGACCGGCCGTCCGGCGTCGTCGTGGTAGCCCTGCCCCTGCGCGAGGACCCAGCGCAGGGAGCCGTCGGGCAGCACGAGGCGGCATTCCTCCGCGAAGCCGCCGGCGGTGGCGGCGGCCCGGCGCATCCGCGCGGAGAAGCGGCGCCGGTCCTCGCGGTGGATGCGGCGCAGGAAGCCGCTCATCGGGGCCGTCTCCTCCGCTCCCTCCCCGCCGCCGTAGAGGCGGGCGAACCGGGCGTCGGTGTGGATGTGGTCGGCCGCCACGTCCCAGTCCCAGGTCCCGACGAAACCCGCCGCGTCCAGGGCGAGCTGGAGGCGCTCCTCGCTCGCCCGCTGGCGGTCCCGCGCCCGGCGTTCCTCGGTGATGTCGCGGGAAATCGACAGGATGTGCCGCGGCCGTCCGTCCGGGCCTGGGATCGCGGTGACCAGGATGTCCCACCATTTCCGGACGCCCCTGACGGTGGGGGCTTCGACCTGGAACCGCTCGGTTCCGCCGGCGCGGGCGGTCGCCAGGGCCGCGGCCGCGGCCGTGCTCACCGCTCCGGTGAAGAAGTCCGGCCAGTAGCAGTCGCGGACCGTCGCGAAATCGTCGATCTCCAGCGCGCGCAGGCCGCCATCGTTCATGTATTTCAGGTGGCCGTCGAGATCGAGCACCTTGATGCAGTCGGCGCTCGCGTCGAGGATGCTTTTCAGGAAGGCGCCGCCTTCGATCAGGGTGGTGTTGGCCTGGGCCAGCCTGCGGTTCTCGGCGCTCATGGCGCCGGCCTGCGCCCGGGCGGCGTCGAGCGCGCGGCGCTGGCCCGCGCGCTCCCGCCCGGCCCGCACGGGCTCCTCCCCCATCCGCAGGGCGAGGACGAGCTGGACCGCCAGCCGTTCCACGATCCGCGCGTCCTCCGCGTCGAAGGCCCGGCCGGCATCGTGATGGACGACCCACAGCGTCCCGAGCGCCACCCGCCCGGTGTCGAACAGCGGGGTGACCAGCCCCTCGGTGATCGGCGGGTCCGTCGTGCCGGGACGGTCGAAAGCGCGAAACGGAGAAACCAGGATCGTCGCTCCGGCTTCCAGGCACAGCCGGCAGGGGCCGGACGCGCGCGGCGGCGTGCCGCCGGCCTGCGGCGCCAGCTCCCCGGCCAGCACGCTCCGGATTCGGGGGGGACCGCCCTTGCCGCTCTCCAGAAGGCTGATGCCTGCGGAACCGGCGCGGCACAGGCGCAAGGCGATGTCCAGGAGCTGGCGGACGGCCCTGTCCGGCCGTTCGACCAGCAGCGTCGCCAACTCCTGGAAGGCCAGGGCCTCGGCCGCCAGGGCCGGCGCCCGGCGCGGCCGGGCGTACAGCTCGACGGTGGCGTCTATGCCGCCGGGAAGACGTTGAGGAAGGGGAAACATGGCCATGCCCAACCCTTACGCCGTGCAAGGAAACAAGGAGCGGCATTCCGACGGTGTCGGGTCCCGGACGCACCCCAAGGTAGAGAAAGCGTGACCCTGCGTCCAGTCTCCGTGCATTCCTGTTTGCGTATGAACTTAAGGTAAGTTTGTCCGGAAGTTACGCGCTGCAATGAATCTTTCTGTCAATCTCCTTTGGAAGATTGCGCACCGATCTTTAGGCATGAGGCTTTCGGTGGAGAATAGAGGACTTGGGTCCACCGGCATCATCCTTTGGCAATAACCGGACTCAGGGATGCGGGAGGGGGCGGCGGAAAGGGGGGGTGGGCGGGGCAATTGGCCACACCGCGGCCTGCGGTTTTCGGCTTCTTCGGCCCGACGGCTCGATATAGGCTGAAAGGCATAATCGACATTCTCCACTCGGGCTCTGCGTCATGGTCTTCTGGAAAGACCGCTTTTACCGGACGCCGTTGAAGCTGCGGGTCACCGTGGTGTTCGCGCTGCTGTTCTCGATCGGGGGAGGGGCGGCCTTCTTCTTTCTGTCGGCCAGCCAGCGCTCGGCCATGGAGCGCCTCCTGTCCGACCACCAGTACACGCTGACGGTGGCGGTCGCGGAGGAGATCGAGCGCCGGCTGTCCATCCAGGCGGTGGCCATGGAGCGGGTGGCGGCGACCATCCCGCCGGAGGCGCTTTCCTCGGCCGGCGGCCTGGCCGCCCTGATCGCCAGCCGCGCCGGGGTGGTGAGCTTCTTCTCGGGGGGCATCGCCGTGGCCAGGCCGGACGGCACCGTGGTCGGCGAGCACCCGGCGCTGGGGCGGACCGGCCGGAACGTGGCCGGCCTGCCGTCCTTCCGGGAGGCCCTGGCCGGGGGCGCGCCGCTCTACTCGCCGCCCTTCTTCAGCGACATCCTCCAGGAACCCGCGGTGGCCATGTGGGTGCCGCTGAAGGACGGCGGCGGCCACATCCATGGGGTGATGTTCGGGGTGACGCGCCTGACGGACGGCCGCTTCGTGAACGACCTGACGAGCCGGACGCTCGGCGAGGGCGGCGGCTTCTACATCGTGGACGAACGCTCCCGCGTCTTCGTGTCCTCCTACGACCGGACCCGGATCTTCACCCCCATCCCGGCCACCGGCGTCAACCGGATGCTCGACCGCTTCCTCGCCGGCTACCAGGGAAGCGGGCGGACCGTCAACTCCCGGGGGATCGACGCGCTGGTTTCCGGCCACCGCATCCCGTCGGCCGGCTGGCTCCTGGTGGCCAGCCTGCCGGTCGCGGACGCCTTCCTGCCGGTGGAGCGGATGTGGCTGCGGATGGCGGTGATCTTCGCCGCCTTCGTCCTGCTGTCGCTGGCGTTCCTGTGGGTGGTGCTGGACCGCGCGCTGCGGCCGCTGGCGCGGGCGACCGCGGTCATCCGCGACACGGTGCAGGGCCACCGTCCCCTCGGCCCGCTGGAGGGCGGCGGCGGCGAGGAGGCCGGCGCCCTGATCACCGGCTTCAACCACCTGCTCCGCAAGGTCATCGACACCGAGGCCGGCCTGCGCCGTTCCCTGGCCCGCCAGGAGGCGATCCTGGCGAACACTCCCATCGGCCTGGCCATCGTCGGCCCCGACCGGCGCCTTCTGGAGGTCAACGACGCCTTCACCGCCCTCTTCGGCCAGGGGCGGGACACGCTGGTCGGCCATTGCGCCAGTGCCCTCTACGGCTCGGCGGACAGCTTTCTCGACATTGGCCGGCGGGCCTATCCGGCGATGGCCGCCGGCGCGGTCTTCCGGGACGTCGTCGGCATGCAGCGGGGGGACGGCAGCGTCCTGCGGGTCCGGCTGGCGGGACGGATCATCGACCGCGACGACCCCGATCTCGGCTCCATCTGGGCGGCCGAGGACATCACCGAGGCCCTGGAGCGGGAACGGGCCCTGAAGGAGAGCGAGGAACGCCACCGCGCCATGGTCGACGGCGTTCACGACTACGCGATCTTCCGCCTCACCCCGGAAGGCTGCGTGGCGAGCTGGAACGCCGGCGCGGAGCGGATCAACGGCTATCGGGCCGACGAGATCCTGGGCTGTCACATCGCGCGGCTCCACCGCCCCGTCGGCCGGACGCAGGGCGCCGCCGTCCCCTACCTGGAGGTCGCCCGCGCCACCGGCCGGGCGGAGGACGAGGGCTGGCACGTCCGCAAGGACGGGACGCTGTTCTGGGCCAACGTCGTGCTGACCGCCCTGCGCGACGAGGCCGGCACCCTGACCGGCTTCGTCGCCATCGCCCGCGACCTGACCGAGCGGCGCCGGGCCGGGCTGGAGATCCGGCGGCTCAGCGCCTTCCAGGCGTCGATCCTGGCCGCCACCGGCAGCGCGATCATCGTCACCGGACGGGACGGGCGGATCACCCTGTTCAACCGGGCGGCCGAGCAGCTCCTCCTCTACGCCGCCGGCGAGGTCATCGGCGTCCTGACGCCGGAGGTCTTCCACGACCCCGGCGAGGTCCGGGAGCGCGCCGGGCGGCTCGGCCTCGCCGAGGAGCCGGGCCGCTTCCAGGAGCTGGTCCGCCGCCTGGCCGGGGACGCGGCGGAGGAGGGCGGCGACGAATGGACCATGCTGCGCAAGGACGGCACGCGGGTGCCGGTCCAGCTCCTGATCCGGCCTCTGGACGATGAGGACGGGGACACCATCGGCTTCATCCACAGCGCCCAGGGCATCTCGGCCTTCAAGCAGCTGGAGGCCGAGCTGAAGCGCTCCAACGGCGAGCTGGAGCGCTTCGCCTACGCGGCCTCCCACGACCTGCGCCAGCCCCTGCGCGTGGTCGCCGGCCATTGCGCCCTGCTGGAGCGCCAGACGGCCGGCCGGCTGGACGAGGAGGCGGGCCAGTCCATGCACTTCATCCGCGACGGGATCGAGCGCATGGACCGCATGCTGGTCTCGCTGCTGGACTATTCCCGGGTCGGGCGGATGGGCGAGCCCATGGCGCCGGTGGCGCTGCGCCGGCTGCTCGACGAGGCGCTGGCCGACCTGAAGCCCGACATCGAGGAGTCCGGGGCCGTGGTCACGGTGGACGGCGACTGGCCGGTGGTCGAGGTCAGCCGGAACGAGGTCGTGCGCCTGTTCATGAACCTCGTCGGCAACGCCGTGAAATACCGGGCGGCCGGACGTCCGCCGGTCGTCGCCGTGGAGGCCCGCGCCGGCGAGGGCGGCTGGGTCGTCACCGTGCGCGACAACGGCATCGGCATCGCGCCGGCGCAGTTCCACCGCCTCTTCACCGTGTTCCAGCGCCTCGTCCCGCGCAGCGTGTGCGACGGAACGGGGGTGGGGCTGGCCATCTGCCGCAAGATCGTGGAGCGTCACGGGGGGCGGATCTGGGTGGAGTCGGACGGACCCGGCACCGGCTGCGCCTTCCGCTTCACGATGCCCGCCGCCCAGACCGCCCACCAGACCGCCCAGACCGCCGCGGCGCCCGCCGGGGCCGCCCGGTGACGGCGCGGCGGGGGATGCGGGCATGGCTGCTGGCGGCGGCCGTCACCGCGCTGTTGCTGCTGCCCCGGCACGCCCCGGCCGAGCCGACCTTCCGCGAGGTCTTCGCCGGGCAGGACACCCCCATGCTGCTGGTGGACCCCGAGGACGGCGCCATCGTCGACGCCAACCCGGCCGCCGTCCGCTTCTACCAGCACCCGCTGGAGGCCCTGCGCCTCATGAAGATCTGGGACGTGAACGTCCTGACCCGCAGCCAGATCGAGGACGAGATGCGGCTGGCCGCCTCGCTGGGGCGGAACTTCTTCATCTTCCGCCATCGGCTTGGCAGCGGCGAGGTGCGGTCGGTGGCCGTCCACTCCCATCCCTACGGGTTCGACGGGCGGGAACTTCTTCTCTCCCTCGTCTTCGACGTCACCGCCCTCCGGCAGAGCGGCGACGCGCTGTGGCACTATCAGGGGCGGCTGGAGGAGCAGATCGCCGCCCAGGTGGCGGAGCTGGTCGCCTGGGAGCGGCAGTGGACCCGCACCCTGGCGGCGGCGGTGGCGCTCCAGCTCGGGCTGATCCTGTTCCTGGTCCTCACCATTCGCAAGCGGCGGCAGGCGGAGCGGCGGCGGGAGCGGCTGGTCGCCCGCCTGCGCAGCATCAACGAGGAAACCGGCCGGCTGGCCGAAGTCACCGCCCACCATTTCCAGGAGCCCGCCCGGCGCCTCGTCACCTTCGCCCGCAGCCTCCGGTCGGCGCTGGGGGACGGGCCGATGCCGCAGGAGGCGGAATCGTCGCTCGCCTTCATCGAGCAGCAGGCGATCCATCTCCGCTCGCTGACCCGCGACCTGCAACGCTTCCTGGCGGCGGGGCAGCCCCGCGGCCCCCTGCTGACCGCGCAGCCGGCGGCGGTTCTGGAGGAGGCGCTGGGCGGGCTGCGCGCCGGGGCCGCCGACGCCGACGTCGCGGTGGAGGCCGACGCGCTGCCGCCGCTGGCCATCGATCCGCCCCGCCTCCGGGACCTGTTCACCGCCCTGCTCGCCAACTGCCTGCGCTTCCGGCATCCGGACCGCCCGCTTCGGATCCGCATCTCCGTCCTGCGCGGCTCCTCGCGGGGACGGGTGGAGATCGCCGTGGCCGACAACGGCATCGGCGTTCCGGCGGACTACCGCGAGCGGGCCTTCCGGCTGTTCGAGAAGTTCGATCCGGCCCGCCGCCAGGAGGGCACCGGCATCGGCCTTGCCCTGGCGAGGCGGGTCGTCGCCAGCCTGGACGGGGCGGTCCGTCTGGGCGAGACGCCGGGCGGCGGCACCACCGTGACGTTTGACCTTCCCTCTGGAGTGCGACAGTGAAAGACGGACCCTTCGTCGTCCTGCTGGTCGAGGACGACCCAGCCGACGCGCACCTCACGCGCGCCGCCTTCCGGATGGGGCGCTTCCTCATCGATCTGCGTCACGTGTTCGATGGTGTCGAAGCCTTCGACTATCTGCGCCGGCGGGGCGACGCCTTCGCGGACGCCCCGCGCCCCGATCTCATCCTGCTCGACCTCAACATGCCGCGCATGGACGGGCGGGAGTTCCTGGCGGAGATCAAGACGGACCCCGAACTCTGCCGCATCCCGGTGGTGGTCCTGACCACCTCCGACGTCGAGCGGGACATCGCCGCCTCCTACCGGCTGTCGGCCGCCGGCTACGTGGTCAAGCCGGTCGACATGGAGCAGTTCTGCGCGGTCGTGGGCCGGCTCCAGGACTACTGGTTCTCCATCGTCCGGCTGTCGCAGGAGGGGTGAGCATGGCCGACGCCGCCGCGGCGCTCACGCCCGCCGCAACCGAGAAGGGAGCGTGCTCCGACGACCGCAATCTTGTCGCGGGGCTCGCGACGGTCGTCGTGATCGACGACGAGCCGGGGGACGGGCTGCTGATCCGGGCCCGGCTGCGCGAGGTGTCGCCGGACATCCGCGTCGTGCTCGGCGAGACGCTGGAGGAGGGCATCGCCCACGTCCACGCCGAACGGCCGGACCTCGTCTTCTGCGACCTCTCCCTTCCCGACAGCCACGGGGTGGAGACGATCCACCGCCTCGTCGCGGCCAGCGGCGACCTTCCGGTCATCGCCGTCTCGGGGCAGCAATCGCTGGAGCTGGCGGTGGCGGTCATGAAAGCCGGCGCCCAGGACTATCTGGTCAAGAACGAGATCACGGCGACCGCGCTGCTGCGGGCGATGACCCACGCGGTGGCGGCGAAGCGGCTGAAGACGCTGGAGGACCGGGCGCGCTTCGTCATCGAGAACGCGGCGGAGGGGTTCTGCGTGCTGGCCCGCGACGGCGGGATCGTCGAGGTCAACGAAGCCTTCACGGCCATGGCCGGCGGCGACGAGGGGCGGCTGCCGGCCGGTGCCGCCCTCCTCGACCTCGTCGACCCGGCGGACGCCCCGGCCATGCGGCGCATCCTCGACGCCACCGTCGCCGCCGGCGCCGGCAGCGGCGCCGTCCGCCTGCGCCGGGCCGCCGGCGCCGCCATCGAGGTCGAGGTCAGCGCCTATTTCCGGCCGGAGAACGGCGGCGAGATCCTCGGAGTCTTCCGCGACGTGACCGAGCGCAAGGCGATGGAGCGGACGCTGGAGCGGCTGGCCTCCACCGACCCCCTGACCGGCGCCACCAACCGGCGCCGCTTCCTGGAGGCGCTGGAGGCCGAGATCCGGCGCGCCGTCCGTCACGGCCATCCCCTGTCGGTGGCGATGATGGACATCGACCATTTCAAGCGCCTGAACGACGGCTACGGGCACGCCGCCGGCGACGCCGGGCTGGTCCATTTCACCGAGCTGGTCCGCCGGCGGCTGCGCCAGACCGACCTGCTGGGCCGGCTCGGCGGCGAGGAGTTCGCGGTCCTGCTGCCCGAGACGCCGCCCGCCGACGCGGTGGCGGTGGCCGAGGATCTGCGCCGCCGCTGCGCGGAGTCGGCGCTGGAGCATGACGGGCAGCGGCTGCGCTTCACCGTGAGCGTGGGCGTGGCCGGCTTTGCCGGAGGCGGAGGCGGAGGCGGCGGCGGCGCGGCGCCGACCCCCCACGCCCTGCTTGCCGAGGCCGACCAGGCGCTGTACCGCAGCAAGCAGGAGGGCCGCGACCGGGTCACCCTGTGGAGCGCCGACGCGGCCGGCGGGGCGGCGGCCGGGTGACGCCGCCGGCCGCGGACGCGGCGGAAGCGCCGGGCGGCCGTGCCGGGACCGGCGATGTGTGGCCCCGGCGCTCCAGCCGGCCAAGTTGTTCACAGGTTCGCGGATCGTTCGCTTGACTCCCCGTTTGACATGGTTTTGTCGCAGTCGGCCCGCCTCCGGCACCGGGGGAACCGCGCAAACCCTTGCGCGCCGCCACTTTGCCGGATGCCTAATTTTCGGGCAAAGCTCCTCGACCCGTTGAGTCGATGGCGTCTCCGAAGGGTTACCCCTCGATTCGCCAACAGAGTTATCCACATCTTTTGGGGATATCTGGCCGGCCCCCGCTGCCCGTCACCCGGCGCCGGCCGGCCCGGCCGGCAACTCCCCGCCTTCCGGCACGAAGCGCAGCGCGACCGAGTTGATGCAGAAGCGCATTCCGGTGGGCGGCGGACCGTCCGGGAAGACGTGCCCCTGGTGCGCGCCGCAGCGGGCGCAGAGGGTTTCGACGCGGACCATGCCGTGGCTGGTGTCGCGCACGAGCCTCACATGCTCGGTGTCGAAGGGGGCGGTGAAGCTCGGCCAGCCGGTGCCGGACTCGAACTTCGTGCCGGCGCGGAACAGCGGCAGGCCGCACAGCTTGCAGCAATAGACCCCCGGCTCCTTGTTACCGAGCAGCGTCCCGCAGTAGGGGGCCTCGGTGCCGTGGTGGAGCAGGACCGCCCGCTCCTCGGCGGTCAGGGCGGCTTCGAGCCGGCGGCGCTGGTCCGGCGACGGCGGCGACAGATCGAAGCCGGACGGCGAGCGCGGCGCGGTTTCCGGTTGCGTGGCCATGGGTGTGCTCCTCTCGCTCGGGCGGGGTGGCCCCCGCTGTCGGGAAGAGCCTATATGGCGCTGCCGCGGGCCGGTGAACAGCGCCGCCGACGGCAAGGCCGGCCTGTGCGCCGGGCGTGCCGCCTCACGGCCGGAGCGGCGGCCCCGGCTGCGCCCCGGACCCGGCTTCCGGCGCGTCCTGGAAGCGCTGCTGGATGGCGGCGACGGCGTCGGTTTCGGCGAGCAGGGCGGCGACGCAGCGCGGGTCGAATTTCCGGCCCGCCTGCTCCGCCATGTAGGCGAAGGCCGCCTCGTTGCTCCAGGCCGCCTTGTAGGGCCGGCGCGAGGTCAGGGCGTCGAAGACGTCGGCCACGGCGGCGATCCGCCCCTCCAGGGGGATCGCCTCGCCGGCGAGCCCGCGCGGGTAGCCGCTGCCGTCGAACCCCTCATGATGGCAGGCCACCATGTTGCGCAGCAGGTCGACCCGGGGCAGTCCGGCCAGGCCCTGGTCGCGGACCATGGCGTCGACGATCTCCACGCCCTTGTCGACGTGGGTCTTCATCACCGCGAACTCCGCCTCGGTCAGCCGGCCGGGTTTCAGCAGGATGCTGTCGGGGATGGCGACCTTGCCCAGGTCGTGCAGCGGCGCGTACTGGAGCAGATACTCGATGTATTCGTCCGACAGCCCTTCGGCTGACGCCAGCCGGCGCGCGACGAGGCGGGCGTAATGGCTCATGCGGTCGAGATGGGCGCCGGTCTCCTCGTCGCGGTAGTGGCTGACCGCCAGCGCCGTCTGCACCGCCCCCAGCATGGCGCGCAGGCTGCTCAGCTCGCTCACCACCAGCGTGTCGATCAGGCGGCGGTAGGGCACCAGCGCCGCGACGACGGCCGCGGTGAAGAAGCCGGGGCGGCGCGAGTTGAAGAAGATGAACCCGTAGAGGCTGCCCTGCCGGTGGATGCGCACCACGTAGCGGGACTGGTAGCCGAGGCGGGCGAGGCGCCGGCCGGGGCTGGCCGACGCAGCCCCCGGCCCGCCGCCCGCCATGCCCTGGATCAACGGGACGCCGGTCTCCCCGACCCGGCCCAGGTCCGGATAGTCGGCCAGCCGCCCGGCGATCCCTTCAAAGGGGTTGGGGCCGACGTTGCTCTGGACGAAGGTCCGCACCGTGTCGTCCCTGGAGTCGAGCGTGGCCACGGCGATCCGGTCCAGCCATTCCAGCCCCGGCCATTGGCGGATTTCCGCGTGAAGCGCGCGCAGCCGGGCCTCCAGGCCGCCGCCCATGCCCACCCACGGGTCGTCCTCCGGTTCCGGCTGGCCGGTGTCTGGTGTGGGCGGTGCGTTCATGGCGGAACCGATGCGGGTGGGCGGTATTCTTCGAACTCGAAACCTCGCTCAGGGCCGGTCCCGGGCGAAATGAGCCAAATCAATTTGTTGCAGGGCTGCCGGGACGGCCGTCCCGGCAGCCCCGGCTCAGCCGCGCGTGCCGAACAGCGCGAAGCCGGCGCCCTGGGGATCCTGGCCCTGGATGACCCAGGCGCCGCCCGGAATGGGCATCGGGCCGTTGAGGACACGGCCGCCGGCCGCCGTCACGCGCCCGATCGCCGCATCGATGTCGCCGGCGTTGAGATAGAACAGCCAGTGGGGAACGGGTATCGCCGGCGGCTTGGTGAACATGCCGCCGATATTCTGGCCGCCGGCGGAGAAAATCTGGTAGACGCCGAGTTCGCCCATGTCCAGCGCCTCGGCCTTCTCCCAGCCGAACAGCGCGGCGTAGAAGGCGAAGGCCGCCTCCCGGTCGGCGGCGAGCAGTTCGTGCCAGACCACGTTGCCCGGCTGGTCCGGCTGATGCGGCCGGGCCTGTTCGGGCTTGGCCGCACGGAACAGCGCGAACCAGGCCCCTTGCGGGTCGGTGATGACCGAGAAGCGGCCGATCTCCGGGATGTCGGTCGGCGGGATCTGGACGGCGCCCCCGAGGCCGGCCGCCCGTTCGGTGACGGCGTCCACGTCCTCGACCGCGACGTAGCCGGTCCAGGCCGGCGGAACGTCCAGCCGCCGGCACTCTTCGGGCTGGTCCATCAGCCCGGCCACCGGCGTCCCGCCGGCGGTGAACAGGGTGTAGCCGGCCATCGGCGACGGCTGGGCCTCCCAGCCCGCCACCGTGCCGTAGAAGGATTTTGCGGCTTCCTGGTCGGTCGTCGTCAGTTCGTACCAGACGAAGCGGCCCTGGTAATCGGTCATCGTGTGCCTCCCGTTGCAAACCCGGATGCGCGCCGGCCTCGGACCCGCGCCGGCCGGACGGACGCCGCCGGGCACGCCCGGTGTCCCTGCGACAGAGTGTCGTGGGCCGGGCCGAAAGTCGACCCGCTTCTGCGGGCCGGCCCTGGTCGGGTTTGCCGGAGCCTCCATTCCTTGAGGCGCGGCGACGCACGCCCCCGAGGTCGGCGGTCGCGGGGGCCGGGCCTGGCCAATCCGGCTATGGCCCTGTCCCCCCGCCGCTTTCCGGGGACCCGTGATTCTGCCGGCCTACCGCGTTCGATTGGAATGCTATGGTATTCACGCCCGTCCGTCCAACCGCGCCGCCGAGGTCCCATGGAAGCCGTCCGCACCGTCCGTTCCCTGCTCGTCGGTGTCGCGCTGCTGATACTCGGCAACGGCGCGCTCGGCACGCTTGTGGGCGTGCGCCTGTCCGGTGCCGGCTTCGGGCCGGTGGCCGTCGGCATCGTGGGCGCCGCCTATTTCGCGGGGCTGACGGCGGGTTCGCTGTACGCCCACACGGTGTTCGCCCGTGTCGGGCACATCCGCGCCTTCGCGGTCTTCGCCTCGGTGTTCTCCGCGGCGTCGCTGATGCACGCCCTGGCCGTCGATGCGGTCCTCTGGGCGCTGCTGCGCCTGGTCGAGGGCTTCTGCATGGCCGGCCTCTACATGTGCATCGAGAGCTGGCTCAACGACAAGGCCACCAACAAGACGCGCGGCAAGGTGCTGTCGCTCTACATGGTCACGCTCTACGGCGCCATGGCGACGGGCCAGCAGATGTTGAATCTGAGCGACCCGACGCGCACGCACGCCTTCATGCTGATCTCCATCCTGGTGTCGCTGGCCCTGGTGCCGGTGTCGCTGACCCGCACCAGCCCGCCGGCCCCGCCCGGTGTCGCCTCCCTCGGCTTCCGCCGCCTCTACCGGGCCTCGCCGCTGGGCGTCGCCGGCGTCTTCACGAGCGGCCTGGTGATGGGCTCCATCTACGGCCTGGCGCCGGTGTTCAGCCTGGCGTCCGGCTTCGGTGTGTCGGGGACGGCGCTGTTCATGAGCGTCCTGATCCTCGGCTGCATGGCCCTGCAATGGCCGCTCGGCCAGCTTTCCGACCGCTTCGACCGGCGCTCCGTCGTCATCGGGCTGTCCCTGGCGCTGGCGGCCGTCAGCGCCGGCATGATCGGCGCCGCCGGCCTGGGCGGCAAGGCGGTCCTGCTGCCGGTCGCGCTGCTTTTCGGCGGCCTGGCCGCCACGCTGTACCCGGTGTGCCTGGCGCACACCAACGACCATCTCGACAAGGCGGACCTGGTGGCGGCGAGCGGCGGCCTGATCCTCACCTATTCCGTCGGGGCGACGATCGGCCCGATCCTGGCGTCCTCCGTCATGTCGGCCTGCGGCCCGGCCGGGCTTTTCGCCTTCATCGCCGCCTGCGGCGTCGCATCCGCGCTGTACGGGCTGTGGCGGATGCGCAAACCCCCCCCGGGG